>NZ_BAAGVN010000360.1:0-85205 GCF_054780855.1 Pseudaeromonas pectinilytica | reverse complement strand
TGGCGCAGATCGGCGAGGCCGATACCCTAGAAAAACTCGAAGCCCTGCTGCCCTGGAACGTCCCGCTGGAGCCCATTGCAAAAGAAGTGGCGCAATACAACGAAGGCAAGTAGGCCGATTTAGCGGCGCTTACACTTGATCAGCCACTCACCAGGCACTCCTGCCGGTTGTAACTCGATGAGAGCAGCCAACTCGGCTGAGAGCATGGCATTGAGTTCGGCGCTGCTCTTGAGGGTCTGGATCTTCAACTCCAACAAGATACCGCCGGTAAAATCCAGCCCCAAATGCAAACCACGGGTGAACAGGATATAGACGCAAGCGAGCGTCAGCACTGCGGAGAGAACCAGACCAATGTAACGCCAGCGGGTTAATCCCAACTGCACCATAAAATTCAACATGCTTAGACCCTCAACAGTTTACGGGTGCTCTGACCCCAGATTGGATTGATGATGGCGCGGGTGCCCCAGATGCCCGTGATCATGCTGGAGAGCAAACCCAGGATCAGGGTGATGGAGAAACCCTGTAGCGGACCGGAACCAATGGCGTACAGAACCACGGCACTGATCAGGGTGGTGATGTTGGCGTCAAAGATGGTGCTGAACGCCGAGCGATAACCAAAGTCGATAGCATTGGCCAGACTCCCCCCCTCTCGCAACCGATCATGGATCCGTTCGAATATCAACACATTGGTATCCACCGCCATACCGACCGTCAGTACCAGACCGGCAATCCCGGGCAGTGTCAGCACAGCTCCCGGCAGCAAGGCCAATAACCCCATCTGCATCAGCAAATTAGCCACCAATCCAACGATCGCCACCCAGCCAAATTTGCGATACCACAGCAGCATGAACAGCATCATGCCGGCCATGCCAAACAGCAGGGCGCTAAAACCGGCTTCAATATTTTGCATCCCCAGAGTCGGACCAATGGAGCGTTCTTCGAGGATCTTCAACGGCGCGGTCAGAGCCCCTGCCCGCAACAACATGGCCAACTCTTGCGCTGCCGGTAAATTATCCAGCCCTGTGATGCGGAATTGATTGCCCAGCGCCGTCTGGATAGTCGCCACATTGATCACATCACTGCGCGCCCGCAGTGGCCCCCCCGCTTCACTCTTGTACTCGGTGAAGACGGTGCCCATGGACTGTCCGACATTGCCGCGGCTGAACTGACTCATCTTGGCGCCACCCAGGCGATCCAGCGTGATGCTGACCTGAGGCTTGCCCATTTCATCCATGCCGGCGCGGGCATCGACGATATGCTCACCGCTGAGTACCGGTTGCCGCACCATGGGCACTGATCGGCCTTGCCGATCATTCAGTACAAACCCACTGCTTGCCTCGCCAACGCGGGCTGGGTGAAACGCCAATGAGGCGGTAGCACCAATCACCTCCTTCGCCTGTTTAGGGTTATGGACCCCTGGCAGCTCGATGCGGATCCCCTCCTGTCCCTGGCGTTGCACCGAGGCTTCGGTAATACCCAGTTCGTTGATGCGCTTTTTCAAAATCGCCAGATTTTGCGTCACCCCGTTATTGATCAGCAGATTGCGCTCCGCCTCGGTCAGGCTCAGGGTCCATACATTGCCGTTGCGCTGCAGGCTCCAGGCTTCCGCTTGGCCACCACTATGCAGCTTGACTATCGCCAGCCAAGGCGCCGGGTCCATGGCCTCCGGAATGACGATCCGGACTTGGCCGGCCTGCACCCGGCTCAGTGTGGTCCCCCGCAGCTTGGCTTCGCGAAATTGCGTGCGCAGGGTGTCCAGCAGATTGCGAGTCTGGGCCTCGATGATGAATTCGCTATCCACGCCAATCAGCAGTTGCGAGCCGCCCCGCAAGTCCAAACCCAGCTTGATCGGTGCCGCCCCCAAACTCTGTAACCAGGTTGGGGCGTTAGCATGAAATTCCAGTGTGATGCTGCTGTCCTTTGGCAACTGGGGTTCGAGCAGGGGTTTGGCGCGCTGCTGTTGATCCTGGCTACTGAACACCAGCTGTACCTTGTCGGCGCTGCTAATAATTTTCTCGGGCTCTAATCCCTGTGATGCCAGCCGTTGCTGTTGTGCCGGGGTCCAGGCCCCTGCGCCATGCAGACCCAATGCCGGTTGTTCACCGAAAAAAGTCGGTAACGAATAAAAACTGAAGGTCACCAGCATCAAGAGCAGCAAGGCATATTGCCACTTGCTCATGCGATTGAGGCGAGCGCGTTCTGATGGTTTGAATTTCATGGTGTCATTCCATGTGAAGACGATAAGTCGTGACGCAGACAGCCGAGCGCTACTCGGCGGCGTCAATTCAATACAGGCAGGCGATGACACTCAGGCAACTATTTGTACCCACTAGCGACGGGTGTTAATACAGTGCTAGCGCTCGGTTCGATGTACTGCGGCCACATACCGGATGCGGTCGTGTGCAGAGTAGGCTGAACCTAAACATTGGGTACCAGGTTGATAGACGAATTCAATCGCGCCGCAAAGCAACGAGATCAACCGGCGGTGTGGCAGAAGCGGTATTGCAGATGTTTCGGGTTCCAGAAGCGGGAGGTCAACTGACCAAACCGATCTCGCAAGGCATGTTTTTTGTACAGCAGGGGCAAGCAAAGCGCCAAGCCACTCAACAGCAGCCAGACCAGTTGCATCGACCATTCACAAAGTAACACATAGGGGATCAAGGGCTGATCCTCGCGCAGGCGCTGCATATGTTCGGTGCGTAATCCGGCATGTTGCGAGGTCACCACGCCGTCAGGTTCGGGACTAACCTGGCGTTGAGCCTGGTGTCCAGCAGAGATGGTTTTCACCCCATCAGAGGGAGTCGCATTCTGCCATCCCTGAATCTCCTGAGGTTGAGAGACGCCCTGCGACCATGAAACGGTGTTGAGCAGGTAGCCATCAACCGCAGAATAACTATCTGCTAATAAAACGCCGAGCAGCATGATGCATGCAGCAATCGACCATTTTACCCACCGAGGCACTAACAAGCCACTTCATCTCCCGTAACAAACAGCGCGACCGTACCATAACCGCCACGACAGGGTCAAACCCGCAGAGCATGACCAGACATACCGCCCGACTCTTGGCTAGGCAATCCTCTATCCAGTTGACGAGCCCTGGCTTTACCGCCGACTCGGGCCGCAAAAAGCAGCATCCGCTCACACAAAGTGCGCTCGCAGCCTTGCGCAACAAGCATCCAAATCGGTATCCAGTTAACGCTTCCTGAACGTCATCCAACCCTGTTTTTACTTTCTTGACCCCTGTCGTGTGAAAAAAGCGCGCCGCCCCGTATCCTCTTGTCGTGGTTGATAAAATCAGGATGGAATCGCCTGATATCAAGTAGCATCTGCCGCACACGTTACGGGCATGGAGATGCCCCTAAGCCCGCCGAATCAAGGACCCCGAGCGCGAATGGAAGCCAAAAACGCAGAATATTTTCACATTCACCGGCTGGGGCAATATACGCCCATGTGGCAGGTTGGGCGTCGCATCAACTGGGTTCAAAAACGCAATAACCTGTTTTACGACCATTTCAATGAGCAGGGTTTATTCTACGACGACGGCATCGAAGATCTGCCCTTCTGCCAGGCGCTGGACAAATTCTTCGCCAGCAGTATCGACTACCAGCGTTTGGAAGCATTGAGTCTGCTCAAGGCCGCCCGCGAAGCGACCAAGAGTCAGTCGATTTTTATCCGTGAAGAGATATTCGAGGAGGTTCGTAGTAACTACTTTCCCCATTTACCGTCACGCAAAACCTGTATCTGGGTCTGTACCCGTGATGCCGTCGATTTTTGGTGGAAGACACTCAATCCAGGTAATCAGAAACTATTAAAGCTGAATCTGACCGGCTCTTTGTACATCGCCGATCAACGCCACCTGCTGGCCGATACCTATCGGCACAATGATATTCGCGCCCGCGCATTCGAATACTGGACCGGTAGCGATGGCATCAAGGCCCAGGATCAGGAGGTGCTCTTCGAAGGCATCATCGATGTAGTCGGCGAATACAACTCCCCCGACGAGCTATGACGACGGGTTTACCACCAACCATATTGTTGCCCCAATAACTTGGTCGAGATCGCCAGCGACATGATGACAATCAGGGGGCGGATAATTTTGCCACCTTGCTTGATCACCATCCGAGAGCCCAAGCGAGCACCGATAAATTGTCCCAACGCCATGCACAGACCGACACTCCAGACCAATTTCCCGCCCAAGGCAAAGAACAGCAAGGAAGCCAGATTAGAGGTGAAATTCAGTAATTTGCTGTGCGCGGTCGCCTTGGCAATATTAAAACCGGCCAGCGCTACGAAGGCGATGGCAAAAAAAGAGCCCGTTCCGGGGCCAAAAAAACCGTCGTAAAAACCGACCCCAAGCCCAACAGTGCCAGCAAAGGCATGGATCCCCAGACGTCGATGAGAATCTTTATCGCCCACTCGAGGGGAAAGTAGAAAATAGAGTGCGAATCCCATCAGCAAGAACGGCAGCACCCGGCCCAAGGCGCTGGCATCAATCTGCTGGACCAAAATAGTGCCCAACGCACTGCCGATGAAAGTCAAGACGACGGTTAACTTGATCGATGAGAAGTCAATGTAACCACGGCGCGCAAAATACCAGGTGGCAGAAAAACTGCCGAAACTACTCTGCAGCTTATTGGTACCCAAGGCCTGAGCGGGCGGCAGACCTGCAGCCAATAACGCTGGCAGGGTGATCAAACCGCCACCACCGGCAATCGCATCGATGAAGCCAGCGCATAAGCCACTCAAGGCCAACAACAGCAGGGTACTTAGTTCAAATTCCATTTAGATTCCTTGATAACCAGATCAGACAAACACCCACCTCGATTGACTGCCCTCACAGAGCGGGAAATAGACACATGGACGCGGCAAGTGGCGGGATACGAAACGACAGCCCAATAACATACCCCAGCGGGCGCTTTGTCGCAGCAGTGCTGTCGTTCTTCAAGCCATGAAATTTGCCCAGAAGGGGCTGTTTTCCTTTACCAGGTACGGATAGGCCAAATCATCAAGGTCATGCTGGCAGCAGCTTTTTCATCGGCATAAAAAAAGGCAACCCAAAATGGTTGCCCGAAAATCGCTGATCAATGATCAGTTACAACAAGACCCGTCGATAAGACACCTCAGGGGTGGAGGTGAACTATCTAAGGAAAACAACAACATAAGGAAACAGGTTTCAATCCAGATACTCGTAATGATAAGAGGCTCTACGATTACCAAACGCGCGCTGAATGATGCGGCGCGCTTTATTCAATTCTCTTTGCTGCAAAACGGTCATTTTCAAATCAAGAATACCCATGATGCTCTCCTTCCTATCGCTTTCGAATTTGAGTTTCGAAAAACACGGTCCGTGTGAAATCACGTCACTGGGTGACACTCAGCAAGTAGAAGTATTGTTGATCGCCGTCACACTTTTGTCCAGCCGTTGTGATTGTTTTTCCGTTATATTTTTACCTGTAGCAACATAAATGGACCCCATTGCAGCCAACCAGTACAGAATGGCACCGTTTTATTGTTATTTAATTACAGTCTGGAAATATTGTTACGATTTTACAATTATGCACACCAATGACGAATAAAAAAACGAATCCTGGCCCTAGCCCCTGCCTTCCATTCCCCCCTTGAGTTATAATTAGCAGCAAATATTCATCGGCATAGATCAAATAAGTGATTGAATTAAAATCAGAAAGCCTGCTCCCTCATTTTCCGGCACTTCAACATGAACGCTTGACTCAGATTGAGCCACTGCGTTTTGCCGAAGCGCAACCTCGAGCCGCTTCTGCGATTAACCGTCTGATCAGTATGCGCCGCGGCTGTCAAACCTTGCTGTTGAGCGGGTTCCCCGGGGTCGATTACGAACAGACAGTGATGGATCTGATCGATGAGTGCTCACCAGATAACACTCAACTGTTCGATCTCTGCTATGCCGAAAATCTGCAAAATCCCTACCGCCCGCTATGGCTCAAACTTAAACCGGGCAGTGGTATCGAATTCTGTGAGCTGATCGGAGAATTGCTACGACTTCTCAATCTGCACCTGGATGCAGAAGCGGTCGTCACCAAGATCCTGCGCAAGCAAGATCAGGATCAAAAGATCGCTGACTATCTGGGCGAGCTGGCCGCTCACGTTGCACAGGGCGGTAGTTTTATTCATCCGATCCTGATCAATTTGCTTATTCACCATGAAACCGAGACCCCTCCGGTGATCTATGGGCGTGACTTAAGCTGGCCCAGTCTGTTCGGTGCCGTGAACTACCAGACTGAACAGGGAACTGTTTATAGCCATCATCACCTGCTGGAAGCTGGTTTGTTGCGTGAGGCTAATGGCGGCTTTCTCATCCTGCCGTTGGAAGAGTTAATGGATCAACCGGAACTCTGGTTCAAATTGCGCAACGCACTAGAGACCGGATTTCTGGACTGGAGCACGCCAAGCGACGCAGCAACCACAACACCCTTCTTCATTCCCGAGCCCTCTCCGCTCAATGTTAAATTGATTCTGGTTGGCGATCGGCTCACCTCCGCAGAATTTAACCTGCTGGATCGGGAGATATCGGAACGCATTTTCCTGCGAACCGATCTGATCTCTGAATTGCCCTTGGAAGACAATTATGAGTTGTTCCTCGGTCTGCTCAGTGGCATTCGCCAGAGCGATGAGCTGCTGGATTTTGATCGCCAAGCCATCGAGGTCTTGAGCCGCTTTGCTTGTCGACTCTGCGAACACCAGCAGATCCTCTCCATTGCCGAAACCCAGTTGGGCGCGCTGATGCGTTTAGCCGATAGCGTGGCTCGAGAGGAACAAAGTGATGTGGTCAGCAAGAGCCATGTCCAGGCCGCTTTGGCAGAGCAGGAATATCGACTGAACTACATTGTGGAGCAATCGGATCAGGGTGTAGTCGATGGTCAGATCCTGCTGCAAACCGAGGGCGAGGTGATCGGCCAGATCAACGGCTTGTCGGTGATCGAAATCATGGGCCATCCCTATGACTTCGGCGAGCCGGTCCGGCTCACCGCAACTGTACATATGGGCGATGGTGATGTCGCGGATATCGAGCGTAAAGCTGAATTAGCGGGCCACATTCATGCCAAGGCGATGATGATTATCCATGGTTATCTCTCCACCCAATTTGGCGCCGAAAATCCGTCACCGCTTTCTGCTAATCTGGTGTTTGAGCAGTCTTACCATGAGATTGATGGTGACAGTGCTTCCTTAACCGGACTCTGTGCCCTGCTTTCAGCACTGGCCCAGCAACCCATCTATCAACATTTTGCCGTCACAGGTGCTGTCGACCAGTTTGGCAATGTACAACCCGTCGGCGGCCTGAATGAAAAGATTGAAGGTTTTTTCCGGGTCTGCCGGATCCATGGTTTCAATGGTAAGCAAGGCGTCATCATTCCGGCGACCAATCAATTGCAATTGGTACTGTCAGATGAGGTTATCGCCGCGGTCGAGAATGGTGAGTTTCATATCTACCCTGTCAGTCATGTCGATGAAGCGATCCAGTTGCTCACCGGCTATCAGGCAGGTGATATCGATGACGAAGAGACACTATACGGCCGCATTAGAGCTCGACTGGATGAGTTAAACGGTACCCAGCGTCGGCGAGGTGTGCTCAGCCTCCTGTTTCGACGCTTTGGACAAGTGATCGGAGTTGTTTAGCGAACACCTGTTCGCTAAATTAGTGCTAGCGTTAATCACATAGGATATACAGTGTGTTGGATACCAAATCCGTAATTGAACTGCCGCCTTCATTGTGCGACCAAGGCAAGAATTCATTTTCTCGTGACGAATTGTTAGCCTGTAGTCGCGGCGAGCTTTTTGGTCCGGGCAACAGCCAGTTACCCGCCCCCAATATGCTGATGATGGATCGCATCGCCAAAATCAGCGCCGTCGGCGGCTTATTTGACAAAGGCGAAATCATTGCGGAGCTGGATATCACGCCGGATCTGTGGTTTTTTGACTGCCATTTTCCAGGCGATCCTGTGATGCCCGGTTGCTTGGGGCTAGATGCCATGTGGCAACTGGTCGGCTTCTTCCTGGGTTGGAAAGGCGGCCCAGGTAAGGGACGCGCACTGGGTGTCGGTGAAGTGAAATTTACTGGTCAGATCGTGCCAACCGCAAAGAAAGTCACCTACAAAATCCAGATGAAACGCCTGATCTGGCGCAAGCTCATCATGGGGATCGCCGATGGCGTCGTTGAAGTCGATGGTCGTCCCATCTACAGCGCTAGCGATCTGAAAGTCGGACTGTTTACCGATACCTCCTCATTCTGAGTCCTTGCCTCTGAATGTGAAAAAGGCCCTGATGGGCCTTTTTCATTGAATTCCGTGTTATTTAGCAGAGATTACACTTACGCCGCGATCATCCATCGCGTCGCGCCAACCGCCCAGCCAGTATCCCCTGGCATCGATACACTGGTAGGGGCAACCTTCTTTGGAACGCCCTGCGATACCAGCTTGATAGCCCTTAGCACGCGCTCTATCCAAACGATCTCGTTTTTGTCTTTTCATCATGCTAAATCCTCTTTTCCACTTGAAAAAAGACGACAGTCGCGAACCCTGTCGTCCTTATCGTTAGCCAAGTTGGCGAAGAGGTCAATCGTTGATGCAGCTGAAATGCGACATGACTCGACTCAATATTGCTAATTGATTAATTAATCATGACATTTTTTTGTAGGATTTCAGTTTCCGCGACCAAGCCAGTAAGGGCAATACCGCCAACAACCAGAGCGGAATGGAGCCACCACCATTATCCTGCCCTAAATCACTGGCAGGCAACGCATTGGTAACCACATAGTCGGAAGGAACATCGTTATCGCTACCAAAGGTGGTATTCGGTGTCAGCAATACCGGAACCACAGTAGCATTCTGACGCGCCGCCCAATCAGCGTAGCTGTCATAACTATAAGCGGTGGCTGCCACAGTACCATCATCATGCACCGCTGACGCATACACGATATAGTAGTACTTACCGTTTTGGGCACAACTAGCGGCACCATCGACTGTTGCACAAATCAAATCGTTAAAACGCCAGCTATTTTTTGTCCCGACGTTATACAGGAAAGCCTCTTGCAAACGCGGACTACCGTTATAAACCGGTTGAGTTTCGTTCCGTTCATCCTGCCAGCCAACCACCTGCCCCAAACTATTAATTGCTGCCGCTTCGGAGTTGGCCGCGGGATTGGGTTTATTCTCAAAAGGAATCGTGGTGGTATTAGTGGTCGAGTCATACACAAACATTTCGACCGGCTTATTCCGGGATTTGGCTTGAGAGAACTTCTGATTACCAATGACAACCCCTTGCGCATTAGCTGCCACCGCCCAGGTATTGGACAGCACTTCATCCCCTTCACCGGGCGCATCTTTCGGCAACGGAATGGCGGCTAAGGTGCCAAAGACGGGCTGCCCATCCACTATGGTAACCGGCCAAGTCACAGCCGCATTCCGACCCGAAGTAACACTGCTGCCGACCTTGTCAGTTGAAGAATAACCAACCGCCAGATAGGAGCCATCTTCCTTTTCGGTAAGACCAAGCACAGCAGCGGTCTCTAACAAGCCGGAGTCATGGTGATAATAGTTGCTGGCCAAGGCCGCGGTCGCAGAGGTGGCATCAGGAGTTGTCAGCCACAAGGCTGCCTGGGTATTAAAACCCGGACAGCGATTAAGATCACTATTTTGCGACGTATCGCCGTTATAGCAATAGGCTAAGGAAGAGTCCGGCCCCTTGACGCTGGTATTCGCTGTACCACCGACCAGATAGCTGTCATCACTCAGTTTCAGGAGAGCATTGGCACTGCTGAAACCGCCGACATCCGTGAAGGTTGTTGGCGGCAGCAGATCGATATCATTACCTCCCAGATGGGCAAACGCCTGGCGCTCGAAGTAGTAGCCATTGGTGGCCGCGCTGGCCACTTTGTAGCCAACAAAATAATCGGCACTAGAACCAAGCTGTTTGATGATGCCATCTTGCTCCGTCCGGCTGCTGCCATTCAGTAAACTTTCATTCTGCGCAACGTAGGTGACGGTATCTTTGCGCCAATCTTTAGCCCGGGTGCTCGCCCCGCTCCAGAAACCATCGCAGACATCAGAAGCCATTAAGCTATTACAATCGATGTTGTAGCGAAACCGATCCGCCAGATCCATAGCCATAGGCGCCATGTTGTAGTACTGGAACCAATCATTGGTGGCCGCCTGCATGGCGACTGTCTTGTCCGCAGCCATAGCCGTTGGCCAGGGCCCATAGTTACCGGCCTTATCGCCGGCAATCTCGGTAATCTGATAAAACGGGGTCTCTGCCGCATGAGAGGCACAAGACAAGATGGAGAGTGTTGCCAGCAGAGTCAGCTTGGTTTTCATGTAATGCCTCAATCCTCTTGTTTCATCGCTTCCAGCTCTTCCCAACGCAAGAAGGCTGTTTCTAATTCATCTTCGCAGGCTTGGAGTTCAGCCAACACTTTTTGAGTCTGTACACTATCTTGGGTAAAAAATTCCGCCGAGTTAACCTGCTCTTGGTATGCCGTGAGCCTCTGCTCTAGAGCCTCGAGTTTTGCCGGTAAGGCTTCCAACTCCAGCTGCAACTTGTAGGACATTTTACGGCTCTTTTTCGCAACCGGAGTAACAGGTTCCGGCTCTTTACTGGCTTTGCTAACGAGTTCAGTTGGCTTCATCTGCTGCCGCAAGGCCTGCAGATCGGCGTAGCCTCCCACATACTCGGTAATACGTCCATCCCCTTCAAAGAACCAGGAGTGGGTAACAGTATTATCAATAAATCGGCGGTCGTGGCTCACCAGCAACAGGGTTGCCTGATACTCCGCCAGCAGATCTTCCAGCAGTTCCAATGTTTCGATATCCAAATCATTGGTTGGTTCATCAAGAATCAATAAATTACAGGGTTTGAGAAATAATCGGGCCAGTAATAACCGATTTTTTTCACCGCCGGATAGGGCCCGCACCGGAGTTAATGCCCGTTTCGGCTCAAACAGGAAATCTTGTAAATAGCCCAAGACATGACGACGCCGTCCGGCAACCTCGACTTCGCTCCGGCCCTCCGCCAAGTTATCCACCACTGTTTTGTCCGGATCGAGCTGCTGCCGATATTGATCAAAATAGGCGACATCCAGCTTGGTTCCGCAACGCAGGGTTCCTCGCTGCGGGGTCAGATCTCCCAGGAGTAACTTGATGAGCGTCGTCTTGCCGCAACCATTGGGGCCAATCAGAGCAATCTTGTCACCGCGAAGCACCTGGAAAGTAAAGTCCTGGATCAGTGTCCGACCGTCAATGTCATAGCCCAGATGCTCGGCCTCAAAGACCAATTTACCCGAGCGTTGCGCCTCATCGACTTGCAACCGGGCCGTCCCCTGGACTTCGCGCCGCGCTTGCCGTTCATTGCGTAACGCCTTTAGCGCGCGGACGCGGCCCTCGTTGCGGGTGCGGCGAGCCTTGATTCCTTGGCGGATCCAGGTTTCTTCCTGGGCCAGCTTCTTGTCAAATTCGGCTTGCTGCAGACTCTCGACGCGCAGCGCCTCTTCCTTGCCTTCCAGATATTGATCGTAATTCCCGGGCCAGGAGCTGACTTGGCCCCGGTCCAGATCGACAATCCGGGTCGCCAGCGCATGGATAAATTCCCGATCATGGCTGATGAAGACAATGGCACCGCGAAACTCTTTGAGGAACGACTCCAACCAATCGATGGCTTCGATGTCCAGATGGTTGGTCGGTTCATCCAGTAGCAACAGATCTGGATCGCCAGCCAGCGCACGAGCAAAGGCCACCTTGCGCAACCAACCGCCCGACAGTTGCTGCAGTGACGCCTCAGGATCCAGTTTCAGCATGCTCAACACCTGACGGATCCGCATATCGAACTGCCAGCCATTGAGGTGATCCAGCTCCTCCTGCAGACGACTGAGAACCCGGATGTTCTGCTCGCTTGGGTCATGGGCTACGGCTATGGATTGTACGTGATAGCGCTGCAGCAAGTTACCCACACCGCTCAGACCATTGGCTACATAATCAAACACAGTTTCCTGAGAGCTCTGGGGCGGATCTTGCTCCAGGCGAGCGATCTGCAGATCCTGCAAATGTATCCGGCGACCATCATCCAGAGGCAGATCACCAGCAATAACTTTCAACAGGGTGGATTTACCGGCACCATTGCGTCCAACCAGACACAGGCGCTCACCCGGCTCGATCTGCAAATCAATATGGTCAAGCAGCGGCGCATCACTGTAGGAAAGATAAGCTTGATGCAGGGAAAAAATCGCCATGTTTACATCTCGTTACGAAAATTTGCTCACCGAGCATGAACGGCTGAAGTGTCGATCCAGGATCGCACTCCCGAAAAATATACCCACCGAGCCAACCAGAATAATGAGTACCCTGGTTGGCCGGGTCGCAAGGATCACACGGACGAGGCGTCGCTGTGATGGATCAACCAGCAATTGTGAATATGCACGTTGCGGGCAAAATCCTTCGGCCGCGTCTGCTCGCTGATGTTGGTGGCTTGCAGCCCCAACTCCGCCAAACCATCCAGATCCATCTTGAAGTGGCGCTTGTTATTGGAAAACACCAAGGTTCCGCCCGGTGCCAGCAAACGCTTCAGATCCTGCATCAATCTCAGGTGGTCACGCTGCACATCAAAGCTCTCTTCCATTCGTTTGGAATTGGAGAACGTCGGCGGATCGATGAAGATCAGATCGAATTCTTCATCGCATTCGGCCAGCCACTTCAGGCAGTCGGCTTGTTCAAAATGGTGCCGAGAATTGAGCAAGCCATTGTGCTCCAGATTGTCGCGTGCCCAGTTCAAATAGGTTCGTGACATATCCACAGTGGTGGTAAATCGGGCGCCACCCAAGGCAGCATGCACGGTGGCTGAACCTGTATAGGCAAACAGATTCAGGAAGCGCTTATCCTTGGCCATCTGCCCGAGCATGCGGCGAGTCAAGCGATGATCGAGAAACAGGCCGGTATCCAAGTAGTCCTGCAGGTTGACCAGCAACTTGGCACCATACTCATGGACTTCCAGCATCTGTTTTTGCTCTGCCAACTTCTGGTATTGCTGCTCCCCTTTCTGCCGCTCACGGACCTTGAGTATCAGGTTGGCGCCCGGCACGCCGGTGACTGCGATAGTGGCCTGCACCATATCCAACAGGCGCTGCCGCGCGACAGCTTCAGGGATCGACTTGGGCGCCGCATATTCTTGCACGACCAGATACTCACCATAGCGATCGATAGCAGCGTTGTAGTCCGGCAGATCGGCATCATACAGACGGTAGGCATCCAGCCCTTCCTGGCTGGCCCACTTCTCCAACGACTTGATATTCTTGCGCAAGCGGTTGGCGAAATCTTCCGCCACCATCTTGGTCGAAGCCACTGAGTCTTCGGCAATCTGGTAGTTGCGCAACTGGCACTCCAGAGCGCCGTTGAACAGGCGATATTGCTTCTCGGCGCGCAAGCGCAGGCAGCTGAGCAAATCAGGGGAAGAACACAGCACCGAGGCGCGCCAGCCTTGGAATCCCTGACGCAAGGATTGTCCCAGCTCCTGATACAGTTTGAGCAACTCGGGGAACTCGCCCAGACGCTCGCCATAGGGCGGGTTGGTCACCACAAAGCCGCGTTCACCAGGCCATGGGTTTTGCATCCGGGCCACATCTTGTTCTTCAAAGCGAATGATGTCGCCCAGGCCTGCAGCACGCGCATTGTCACGAGCACGATTGAGCACCCGGAAGTCACTGTCACGGCCCAGAAATTTCAAACCGGCACTCTTGTTCATTCCCCGTTTGGCGCGAACGCGGGCTTCGGCCAGCACAGATTGCCACAAGGGCTCATCATGCAACTTCAGCTCTGTCAGCCCAAAGCGATCGCGGAGCAGACCCGGTGCCATATCGGTCGCCATCATAGCCGCTTCAATCAGCAAGGTCCCCGAACCACACATGGGATCCAGCAAAGGTTCCTGCTGCCAACCCGCACGCAGCAGCATGGCGGCTGCCAGATTCTCCTTGAGGGGCGCATCACCGGTACCGGCCCGATAACCGCGCTGATGCAATGCCGGGCCGGACAAATCCAGCGCCACGCTGGCCTCTTCACGCTTCAGGTGAACTTGAATGCGCACATCCGGCTCACGCTTATCAATATTGGGACGCACCCCTTCTCGCTTGGTGAAACGATCCACAATGGCATCCTTGACCTTCAAGGCACCATATTGGGTGTTCCGGATCGAATCAGAGGTGCCGGAGAAATCAACCGCCAGAGTCTGATGGGGGGAAAAATAGTTTTCCCACGGAATATTGCTGATCCCCAGATAGAGATCCATATCGTCGCGAACGCCGAAACTGACCAATGACAGCATGATGCGGGAAGCAAGGCGGCTCCACAGGCAGGCGCGATACGCGGTTTCCAAGGAGCCGCTGAAGGAGACCCCCGCCACTGTCTCTTTGACGCTTTCCGCGCCCAGTTGGGTAAGTTCTGCGGCCAGTAGGGATTCGAGTCCTTTGGGACATGTTGCAAAAAAATCAGTCATGAATAGCTTTCGGACACCAGCAATAAAGGTCGCACATTATAGCGCAACTCCAGAGATGGTTCCCTCACTTCGAGTGAAAAAGCCCGTCAGGATCGGTAAGCTTTGTTCTTCCGTCGTCGAGATAATGCTTGCACCCTCACCGGCAAGTCTCTACTATGCGCTCCACACAGACGCGGGGTGGAGCAGCATGGTAGCTCGTCGGGCTCATAACCCGAAGGTCGTAGGTTCAAATCCTGCCCCCGCAACCAGATTAAAAAAGGCCGTACATCACCATGTACGGCCTTTTTGTTGGCTGAATGTCGTGCTCTGACCTCATCTGGTATTCAATTAGGTCTAGATCGACTCTAAGAATTATCTGTCGGCAGTAACTCCCCTCACCCGCATGCGCTCCCCCCTAGAGGGTCATCGGGATGAGTCGGCCCGCCATTAAGCCAGACGCAGCAACTGATTACTGACCGCATGAAAGGGAATAATGCGGTTATTCATGACCTTGATAAAACTGTGGGCAGTGAGGACTTTATCCTCGGCCAGTTGCATAGTCCCTTCGAGTAACAAACAAATCGAGGCATTATCGCCCGGTTCAATCACCAGAAAATCCCGATGCCCCGACTCGCAGACTAGGGTAACAACCTCGCCAAATAATGGCGCTTCATGCAGTAAATTGAATTCCCGGAAATACCAACTCTGCGGCATTTGCGGTTTGGCAAAACGGATCACCGCAATCGCATTAAGGACAATTTGGACCCGCTCGGCTTCGGAAAATGGCAACTCACCAATGCACTCCAGCAGATGATAATAATGGGAGGCATCATCCAGGGTGAATTGATGTGAGCACTTCGCTTGTGGGGTTAACTGTTTGCTCCGGAACGCGGTCGTGAACTGCATACGATCCGACAGATCCAGCAACAGGCTGTCGGTTTTTTCATCGTAGTTCCATTGCCAGCTATCGTTCGGTACCAGGATCATGACCAAGCTCTTATGATGAATATGTGCGCAGGAGAATTTATATTCCATCTGCGCACATATTACAAACATTAGACCGGTAATTTGTGTCGTTTTATTTAATATTTTCGACGATGTCGCGAATTAATGCCGGGCCCTTATAAATAAAGCCGGAATAAATCTGTACCAGACTCGCGCCTGCCGCAATCTTTTCCCGGGCCGCCAAGGCTGAATCAATACCGCCCACGCCAATGATCGGAATGGATCCTTTCAAGTGTCCCGCCAATTCACGGATCAATGCCGTGCTCTTGGCTTGTAATGGCCGACCGCTCAAACCACCGGCTTCCGCCGCATGGGGCATATCGAAGATCATCTCGCGATCCAGCGTGGTATTGGTCGCAATGACACCGTCAATTTTATTCTTCATTAAAGATTGGGCTACTTGCTCTAATTCTTCGGCACTCAAATCAGGAGCAATCTTTACCGTTAAAGGAACGTATTTACCATGCAATTGAGCCAATTCCAGCTGACGCTGTTTCAGCGCTGCCAGCAACTCATCCAATGCCGCGCCGTATTGCAGCTGGCGCAGACCCGGAGTATTAGGTGATGAAATATTGACCGCAATGTAACCGGCATAGGCATACACCTTGTCCATGCAGATCAGATAATCATCTTTGCCATTTTCCAACGGTGTATCTTTATTCTTGCCGATATTGATACCGAGAATGCCTTTATAATTACTCTTTTTTACCTTCTCGATCAGATGATCCACACCTTTGTTATTAAAACCCATCCGATTAATGATCCCTTCGGCGGGTATTACTCGGAATAAACGAGGTTTGTCATTTCCGAGCTGTGGACGCGGCGTCACTGTACCGACTTCGATAAAGCCGAAGCCCATGGCACCCAATGCATCAATCGCTTCACCATCTTTATCCAATCCAGCGGCCAGACCAACCGGATTATCAAAGCGCAGACCCATGACTTCAACCGGCCGCGAGGGTAATTGTTGGCGAAAAAATATATCCAGCGGAGTCCCACCCAATAAGGAAAGTTGCTTAATGCTTAATTCATGGGCCACTTCAGGATCCAGTTTAAACAGGAAATAGCGGGCGAGTTGATAAAACATAGGGGCTCCTTAGGGGTGAAAGTGGCGGTTGGTCCGTTGGCCAGGTCATGCATCACCCAGCCTGAAAACATCGGCACGGGCAGTGAAAAACGGCGCTAATGGTAAACGTTCTGCGGTGTCAATGCATCTGCTACAGGATTAGCCAATCCGCTCCAGATCAATAAAGCGATGGTTTTCATCCGTCTTCAAGCGAAAACGACCATAAACGCCGCTGTGGCCGATAAAACGCCGCAGATGCAGTGCTGAGAGCTCAATTCGCAACCCCTGCTCACTCTGCACCGATAAGCGCTTGGCATCACCGCGGTACAGGGCTAGTAGCTGTTCTGAACTCAAACTCAAGCGAAAGGTGTAACTCGGCATTTACATTCGATGGGGAGACCTTGCCGTCTCCCCGCCTCCATGGTTATTGCTCCAGAGCCCGACTGACTTTTTCATACAGATCACGCGCCAGATCCGGCAACGCGGCCAGTTGCCGCAGCTCGGCCCGGATCAATGTTTTACGTCCCTCATCCAAACGTTTGAACTGGATCAAGGGCACGATCAGCCGTGCCGCGACCTGTGGATTCATGGTATTCAGCGCCAGCAGAACGTCCATCAAGAGGCGATAACCCGAGCCATCAGCCGCGTGGAACCGTGAAGGATTGGCCGCACAGAAGGTGCCGACCAAGGCTCGCACCCGATTCGGATTCTGCAGACTGAATGCTGGATGGCTCATCAAGGCCCGAACCTGCGCCAGGGTATCGCCCTGGGTTCTGCAAGCCTGCAGGCGGAACCAATTATCCATCACCAGTCCATCATGCTGCCACTGTGCTTCGAATGCCTGGAGCAACTCGGGTAACACCGGCAAATCAGCGACACTCGCGGCCTGCATCGCCGCCAAGGCATCGGTCATATTAGTGGCCTGTCGATATTGCTCGCCAGCCAGCTGGTTGCCCAACTGTTGGTCCGCACGCGCCAGATACCCCAGTGCCAGATTGGCCAATGCCCGTTTGGCCATGGCGGCCGCTTCGATGCTATAGACACCGGTTACCTGGTTGTGATGGAACACCTGCAGCCACTGCGGCTGCAAGACCTCGGCAATCTGTTGCAGCAGATGTTCACGCACCTGATGAATGGCATCGATGTCCACCAGGCTAAACAGCTCGGCCAACGAGGTCTCGCTGGGCAGGGTCAAGATTTCAGCCGCAAACGCCGGATCCAGGCTCTGGTCTTGCAGTACGCGCTGGAACGAATCCAGGAGTGCCTGCGGCTGCGGCAACTCAGAGCCTGCGGCCATGGCGGCAACACCGGCAATGACATAGTTGTTGATCAACATCTGGCAGGCATCCCAGCGGCAAAACTCATTGCGGGCGTGGGCGAGCAAGAAGCTGAGTTCATCATCGCGGTACGGATAATCGAGCTTCACCGGGGCAGAAAATTCCTGTAACAGAGCGACCACAGGCCGCACCGCGATCTGCTCGAACACAAAGGTCTGTTCGGCCTGCATCACCTCCAGCAGTCCGGAATGCGCCTCACCCGCTAGCAACAAGGGGAGCTCACTGCCATCTGGCGCATAGAGTGCCACGCTCAGAGGAATATGCAGCGGTAGTTTCTCGTGTTGCTGTGCCGTCGGCGGCGTGGTTTGCTTCACATGCAGGCTGTAGCGCTGGCTGGCGGCATCGTATTCATCGCGGACTATCAGCTCCGGTGTTCCCGCCTGGGAGTACCAGCGACGGAATTGCTGCAGATCCCGACCGGAGGCGCTCTCCATTGCCTGGACAAATTGCTCGCAGGTCGCGGCTTGGCCATCATGACGCTCGACGTAGAGGCGCATACCGGCCTGGAACGCCGCTTCACCCAACAGGGTGTGCAGCATACGGATGACTTCCGAGCCCTTCTCATACACAGTGACGGTGTAAAAATTGTTCATCTCGATGACCACATCCGGGCGGATCGGATGGGACATGGGACCGGCGTCCTCGGCAAACTGCGGGCCGCGAATGACCCGGACATTGTGGATCCGGTTCACGGCGCGCGAGCCCAGATCCGAGGAGAACTCCTGATCCCGGAACACGGTCAGGCCCTCTTTGAGGCTGAGCTGGAACCAGTCGCGACAGGTGATGCGGTTACCGGTCCAGTTATGAAAATACTCGTGACCGATCACCCGTTCAATGTCGAAATAGTCGCTATCGGTGGCCGAAGCTGGGTTAGCCAGGACAAACTTGGAGTTGAAGATGTTCAATCCTTTGTTTTCCATCGCTCCCATGTTGAAGAAATCCACCGCCACGATCATGTAGATATCCAGATCGTATTCCAGACCAAACCGTTGTTCATCCCACGCCATCGCCCGTTTCAGGCTCTGCATGGCATGTTCGGCCCGATCCAGATTGCCCTTATCCACGAACAGCTCCAGGGCCACGCGCCGCTGGCTGAGCGTGACAAACTCGTCACGCAGCACATCAAAATCACCGGCCACCAGAGCAAACAGATAACAGGGCTTGGGGAACGGATCTTGCCAGCTGACCCAATGGCGGCCATCTAGCAGATCGCCAGCAGCGACCCGATTACCATTGGAGAGCAGATAGGGATAGCGAGCCTTATCTGCGGTGATCCGGGTGGTGAATCGCGCCAACACATCGGGGCGATCCAGATAATAGGTGATGCGCCGGAATCCTTCGGCTTCACACTGGGTACAGAATGCACTCCCCGACTTGTATAGACCTTCCAGCGCGGTATTAGCCGCCGGATCGATGAGGGTCTCCACCGTCAGCACAAATTCGGCGGGTAGATCGGCAATTTCCAACTGTCCGGTTGATTGCAGGTAGCGAGAATAGGGGATGCCATCAACCGCCAGTGCGGTCAGGGTGAGTGATTCCCCATCCAGGATCAACGGTTCATTGTGCTGGCCATTGCGGCGAACACGGCTGATAGCAACTACTCGGGTCTGATGATCATCGAGCTGAACATCCAGATCGATACTGTCGATCCAGTAATGGGGAGCCTGATAATCGAGGCGGTATTTTTCCTGGGAGGTAGCAACTTGATTCATGGTCTGATCCTGTAAGCACGAGTATCGGCTAGAGAACTTCTCTCATTTACCCTAATTTTCTGGTGCCGCAACCAAATAGACAATCAAAAACTGCTGCACTGTTGGTTTAAAGCAACAAAAAAGCGGCCATTGGCCGCTTTTTCTACTTGAGCACCTACTGAAATCAACCTTGAAGCTGCTTGGCCAAATCCGCAGTGATATTCGCTGCTTCTTGCAAGTAGCCATCTGGAAACTCGAGATCCGCTGGCAGATCCGCAAGTTTACTGATTTTGGGTTTGCCCATCCGCACCAGACGTTCATTGGTACGTTGCAGTGACTTGGCATCCAGCTCATCACGCTCGCGGATCCGCTCTGCTTCGTTCAGCGAGATCACCTTCTTCTGCTTCTCTTGCTGATACCAGGTGATATCTTCTGTGACATAGCGAAATTCCGGATCGCTCGCCACCCGAGCGGTGTGACGTTTTTCCAATTCCGGCAGCAAGGCGGTGAATTGACCGACCGGCTGATAGTTAGCAGGCTGGATCTTGTCCCAGGGCAAGGCATTGGGTTCGACACTCTCGCCGGTTTCGCTGGAATCAATCAACGACGGGAAATGAATGTCTGGCTCGACACCCTTGTGCTGGGTGCTGCCCCCGTTGATGCGATAAAACTTGGCAATCGTGTACTGAACATTGCCCAGCTCTTTATCGTAGAAATCATAAATCTTCTTCAATGGCCGGTTCTGCTGCACGGTTCCCTTGCCGAAGCTGGTATCGCCGATCACCAAGGCCCGACCATAGTCACTGAGTGCGGCCGAGAAAATTTCCGAAGCCGAGGCACTGTAGCGATTAATCAACACGGTTAACGGACCGGTATAATAACTGCGGTCATCATTATCCTCTTCGAGCGCAATGCGACCTATGCTGTCGCGAACTTGCACCACAGGACCACTCTTGATAAACAAACCGGTCAGATCGGTTGCTTCAGACAAGGCGCCACCGCCGTTATCGCGCAAGTCGATGAGAATGCCATCCACTTTTTGCTTTTTCAGCTTGTCGAGTTCCTTGATCACATCCAGATGCAGGTTGTTGTAAAAACTGCGGATGTTAATCACGCCAATTTTTTTACCTTGAGCCTCAATCACCGAAGACTTGGCGGCGCGATCTTCCAGACGGACTTCATCCCGTTGCAATTCGACCACTTGCGACTGCCGTGCGGCACCTTCACCGCGCTGGATTTCGAGCCGGACCTTAGTCCCTTTCGGGCCTTTGATCAGATCGACCACTTCATCCAACCGCCAGCCGATGATGTCCTGCATTTTGCCGGCATCTTGTGCCACGCCGGTGATTTTATCCTCCGGCTTGAGCTGCTTGGACTTGTCGGCCGGACCACCGGGCACCAATGAGCGTACCACAGTGAAATCATCATCGGCCTGCAATACGGCACCAATGCCCTCCAGCGACAGATTCATTTCACTGTTGAAACGATCCGCCTCGCGAGGCGATAAGTAGCTGGTGTGGGGATCGATGGAGCGGGCAAATGCATTCTCGAAGGTCATGAATGCATCTTCGCTTTCGCTCTGGGACAGGCGCTTGATCGCCGTCTGATAACGCTTGGCCAGCAAGGTTTTGATGTCACTCTCTTTCTTGCCTGCCAGTTTCAGACTCAAGGCATCAAATTTGACACGTTGCCGCCACAACTCATCCAATTCGGCCGTCGTTTTCGGCCAGCTGGCCGATTTGCGGTCGAACTGATAAGCGTCTTGCTGCGTGAAATCAAACGGAGCATCCAACAGGCGCAGCGCATAACTCAAACGCTCGTAACGCCGCTGGATGCTCTGATTGTAAATATGATAAACAGCCGAGAGTTCGCCCTTATCCAAGCCATTGAGCAATGTCTTGCGATATGTTTCGAAACCATCGATATCACTCTGCAAAAACAGATTCCGGCTGTAATCCAGACTCTCCAGATAGAGGTCAAACACTTTCTTGGAGAAGGCGTCATCCAGCTGGATCTGCTTGTAATGGCTATGGGTAAAAAAAGCCGCGATGCGCTTGCTGGCGATGGCGTGTTGTTCTTCCTGCGCCAGTTTTGGCAGCTCCGTCGCTTTAATTGTCGGCGCAATGGCCAGAGCCAAGCCTGAGTGGACTAATGCCACACTCAGCAGAGATGCACGAATCAAATGGTTTCTCAAATGCGCCTCTCCTAGAGAACGATACGGTCGACTTTGACGCGCACGACCATGCCGGTAGCCAGCTGAACCTGAATGTCTTCTTTAACGACTTCACGGATAGTGGCAGGTACCGGAGACTTACCCACGACAACCTTCACCGCCTGACCGACCGTCAGTTGGCTGGGATCTACTTTAGGCTTGGCAGGACGACGGGGTTTAGCCGGTTTCTCAGCTTTCTCACCTTCCGAGCGGCGACGAGAAGCAAAGACCTTGTCCTTACTCTCTTTCAGCGCCTGTTTGGCATGGGTAACGTGTTCTTCGGTCAGGACACCACATTCATTGCCATCCAGATCCACCCGGATAGCGCCCGCTTTAACACCATGCAGATAACGCCAGCTGGAGGTGTATTGACGGAGCGCGGAACGAAGCAGCGTTTTGGATATCTTGTCATCATCAGCCAAACGCGCGGCCAAATCCTGGAAAATACCGATCTTGAGGGGTCTGGCTTCACCGTCTGAAATAAAACAGGCAGGGAAAAGTTCACAGAGGTATGCAATCAGCTCTTTGCTGTTTTTGAGTTTTTCGTTGTTTTCCATGTAAAACCTTGGATAAAAAAGGGCGAAGCCCCAAGTCAAATCAACCACCTATTATAAAGGTGCCGAACTCAATTACGAGCACGTTACCCATTCCAACGCAAATTTTCCAGCGCTGTCGCAACTCTCTCCAGACCAATCTGGTCTTCAGCATCAAATCGATCAAAGAGTGGGCTGTCAATATCCAGCACGGCAACAACTTTCCCGTGGTGGAAAATCGGTAGCACAATTTCAGAATTGCTGGCCCCATCACAAGCGATGTGACCGGCAAATGCATGCACATCCGCCACTCGCTGTGTTTGAGCCGTTGCGACCGCGGTACCACACACTCCTTTGCCAACCGGGATGCGGATACAGGCCGGTTTACCCTGGAAGGGTCCCAGCACTAACTCATCGGATGATCGCAACAGGTAAAAGCCAACCCAGTTCAAATCACTCAACGCTAAGTTCAGCAAGGCGCTGATATTGGAAAGATTGGCGATCAGATCCGGCTCACCCTCGACCAAGCCGGTCAATTGCGCTAGCAGAGAATCATAAAAAGCAGTTTTTGCCATGTAGCACTCCTCAAGAAACGCTGGCTACCATAAACCCAGTGCATAACCGAGACAAGCCTGGTTCTTGATTCGACTGGTAAATGAGTAAAAAGCAGCTACTTTTAAAAGGCGAGAGCGTTCATGTTTAGTGTGATTCATGAAGTTAGGGCTCATACTGAGCCCATTCCCCTGAGCCAGGTACAAGGATCTAGTACCTGGTCTTTTTTTAATAGGCGATCTTGGTCAACGCCACACCTTGTTCGGTCAACCATGCCTCATCAGCCGCCGGGATCTTGCTGTCGGTGATGACTCGACTGATCCGTCGGGTTGGTCCGATGGAGCCAGGATGAACGCGACCAAACTTACTGGAATCGGTCAGTACGATGCATGGCTGTCCCTTGGCAATAATGCAATTGGCCACATCGGCGCGCATCATGTTGCGGTTGGTAAAGCCGGTATCGACATGAAACCCATCAACACCAATAAATGCCTTGCTGAAATGGACCTGCTCGATGCAAAGACGCGTCAGAGGGCCAACTAGACTCTCGCTAGATGATTGATATTGACCACCGAGGAGAATCACTTCGTTTCGGCTCTGCCGCAGTTGATGGGCAATATAGGAGCTGGAGGTGATAATCGCCACATCGCCCCGTTCCCCCAGCAGCTTGGCCAGCATCACGTTGGCACTACCACCTTCAATCAGCACACTCTCGCCCGGCGCCACCAAACTGGCGGCAGCTTCAGCCAGATGCAGTTTGATCTTGCTGCGGGCCCAGATCCGATGTTGCGGGTCATCGCTGTCCAATACGGTGGCAGCGCCATGAATTCGCTTGAGAAAACCCTGCTCTTCGAGATAATTCAGATCCTGACGAACCGTCACCTCTGAAACGCCAACCTGCTCGGCCAACTCGGCGACCGCCACACGTCCTTTCTCGTTAACCAGTTCCAGAATCACAGTGTGTCTAGGGTTCATTCCTACTCTCTTAAGTTCTCTTTATTACATCAACCATCTTGTCCGAATCATGTTTTCTTCGGCCGAAATGAGCTCATATGGCTACATCGTACCCTAATCCGCGACGTACTTTATTCCAGCCCGGTCAAATAATCGAACCCCGGCACCATTAAAAAAAACAGCGTTGCATGAGTGGATCAGCGTGTTGAAAACATCAACTATCGATTACTTCAGATATTGCACCATAAAAGTCCGCCTTCATCCACACAAGCAAACGATTGCTCGCCGGTGTTGAAACTCTTGGCGCATTTTTATGAACTGGGTATCATGCGCCGATCAAAATGCCCAAACCGGCCACAACCCCGAGGAGTCAATCATGTTCGGTACCCCCCATAGCCCCTCTGCAACTCGCGCCCTCTTACTTGGCTCCGGTGAGTTGGGTAAAGAGGTTGCCATCGAATTGCAACGCCTTGGCGTGGAAGTCATCGCCGTGGATCGGTATCCCAATGCTCCAGCCATGCATGTTGCCCACCGCAGCCATGTGATCAACATGCTCGATGGCGTGGCGTTAGGGCAGCTGATCGAACAAGAACAGCCCCATTACATCATTCCGGAAATTGAAGCCATCGCCACCGAAACCTTGCAAGAGCTGGAAACCGAAGGCTTCAACGTCATACCCACGGCCAGAGCGACACGTTTAACCATGGATCGTGAAGGGATCCGCCGCTTGGCAGCCGAGACTCTAGGTTTGAGTACCTCTCCCTACCGGTTTGCAGATAATGAAGCCGATTATGAGGCCGCTATTCAGTTCGTGGGCCTACCTTGCGTGGTCAAACCCGTGATGAGCTCGTCCGGCAAGGGACAAAGCGTCGTCAGACGTCCCGAGCAAATCGTGGCAGCGTGGCAGTATGCACAAGAAGGGGGTCGAGCAGGCCGCGGCAAAGTCATCGTCGAGGGTTTCGTGCCCTTTGATTACGAGATCACTCTGTTGACCGTCAGCGCCGTGGATGGCATCCATTTCTGTGCGCCGATTGGTCACCGTCAGGAAGATGGCGACTACCGGGAATCCTGGCAGCCACAAATAATGTCCGCCGAAGTTCTGGAAAAATCCAAGCACATTGCGCGGGAAGTGGTCGCGGCATTGGGTGGCTATGGCCTGTTCGGTGTCGAATTATTTATCCGTGAAAACGAAGTCTATTTCAGTGAAGTCTCTCCTCGCCCCCATGACACCGGCATGGTGACACTGATTTCTCAGGATCTCTCCGAGTTTGCACTGCACGCACGCGCCATTCTGGGTTTACCGATTAGCCAGATCCAGCAATATGGCCCATCGGCCTCAGCGGTCGTGCTTCGCGAAGGCGAGTCGACTGATATCCGTTTTGACGGCGTAGCGGATGCCTTGCGTCTGGTCCCAGGTGCACAGGTGCGGTTATTCGGGAAACCAGAAATTCACGGCCGCCGTCGCCTCGGCGTCGCACTGGTCCGAGCCGAAAGCACTGACACCGCAGTGACCCAAGCCATTGAGGTTGCTGCGGCTATTCAGGTCAAGTTTTAATAAGCCATCTTTAATAAACATTGGGTGTAACGACCCACGCGGTCGTTACACCACAAGGTCAACACCACGCGTTTAACGCCCCCCTCTATCCTCTGCCATCATCCCTTGTTACCCTTTGCGGAACAAATCTGCTCAACCAACTGTTCAGCAGGCATGATTGATATCCCTCTATCGTCCAGCAGGAGCTTCTATGCTTTGGTTCATATTGGTCGCACTGATACTCTTCAGCGTTGCGGTATTTTCAGCTTACTTTCATGCTCATACCGCCACCGGCTGTCGAAGCGTTCGTCTGAATCGCGGCGCCTTGCTGCTGATATCGATGGTGAGTTTTGCCAGCTTTTATCCGTTGCTGATCGTTTATTTTCGACTCTACCCAGTCAGTTCCCCCAATCACTTCACCCTGACCCTCAGTACCATGATGCTGGCATTGGTCGGTTTACTCATCAGCCTGTTTCCGAAGCGATTGGTTAACTTGCACACTCAGGGCTGGCGGCGCAAGCAGGTCTTGTTGCGCGCAGGTTTGTTGCTGTGTTGCAGCTTTAGTAGTGGCTGGCTATTACGTGCCGATATGGCTTCCGGGAGTCTGTTATCCTGGTGGAGTCCGCTATTTTTGCTGCTTTTTGTCATCGAAGCCTTTTGCTTTTGGGAGCTGCTATTGCAGATCCCGGCACAGCTGCACAATCGCAGATTAGCCGAACAAAAACGCCAAGAATCAACCTCTGGCGATCTGTCATCTACCGGAGAATAGCTGTGTTTTCTTTAACGCGATTTGCCACTCTACCCGCCCCCATGCTACTCAGTTTGGTCAATACCCAGCTGCGGGATCACTTCCCATCCCTGGAGGAGTTAGTACGCTATCACGATATCGATGCCGCTGAACTCAGCGCTTATCTAGCCACCGCGAATTTCCACTACATTGCCGAGCAAAATCAATTCAAGTCGGGCTAGCTCCAGCTCGGTATCCCCATAAAAAAACGCCCGTCATCAAGACGGGCGTTTTTATACGGTCAGCGTAATTATTTGTTGCCGTGCGGTTTGACGGCCTGGTTGGCATGACGATCCGGTGCGCGTTGCGGCGCACGACGGCCACCTTCGGCGGCCGGTTTGCTACTGCGCGCACCATTGCCAGCACCAGCAGGAGCTGAGCGCTTTTGCCCTTCCCCCGGACGACTATTTTGCCGCGGTTGTCCTGGACGACCCGAGCCAGAGCGCGCTGGACGCCCCTCTTGCTCCTGGCCTTTTCGTACCGGTTGGCCTGTGCCTTGCTCGATAGCACGCATGGTTTGGGCATCAGGCTCAAAACCGGCGATGATCTCCCGAGGCAGCTCTTGCTTGGTCAGACGCTCGATACCACGCAGCAATTTGCCTTCATCCGCACTGACCAAGGAGATAGCATGACCAGCCGCGCCAGCCCGACCGGTACGGCCGATACGGTGTACATAATCCTCGGCCACGTTGGGCAGTTCAAAGTTGACCACCTGCGGCAACTTGTCGATATCCAGGCCTCGCGCCGCAATATCGGTAGCAACCAGCACTCGTACATCACCACTCTTGAAACCAGCCAACGCCTTGGTCCGTGCACCCTGGCTCTTGTTGCCATGGATCGCGGCAGCGCTGATGCCATCGCGCTCCAGACGCTCCGCCAGGCGGTTGGCGATGTGTTTGGTGCGAGTAAAGACCAGCACCTGTTCCCAGTTATGGCTGCTCACCAGATGGGACAGTAATGCTGGCTTGTTGGCCTTATCCACCGGATGCACCAGCTGCTCGATGCGCTCAGCCGTGCTATTGCGCGGCGCAACCTCGACCAGCAGCGGGTTATTCAACATGCCGGTGGCCAATTCGCGGATTTCGTCGGCAAAGGTGGCGGAGAACATCAGATTCTGACGCTTCTGCGGCAATAACTTCAGGATGCGACGAATATCGTGAATGAAGCCCATATCGAGCATGCGATCCGCTTCATCCAGCACCAGAATTTCCAGTTCATCAAAACGCACCGCATTCTGGGAATAGAGATCCAGCAAACGCCCCGGGCAAGCCACCAGTACGTCCAACCCCTTGCGCAACGCCATCATTTGCGGATTGATACCGACGCCACCGAACACCACGCTGTGACGCAATGGCAGGTGTTTGCCATAGGTCGCCACGCTCTCGCCGACTTGTGCGGCCAGTTCACGGGTTGGGGTCAACACCAATGCCCGCACGCGGTTGGGGGAGACTTTCTTGCGAGGCTGATCTGAAGCCCCCATCAGACGTTGCAACATAGGCAAGGTAAAACCAGCGGTCTTACCGGTACCGGTCTGGGCCGCCGCCATCAAATCACGACCATCCAGCACAGCTGGGATCGCCTGTAACTGGATCGGAGATGGGGTTTCATACCCCTGCTCGGCAACGGCGCGCAGCAAGGATTCGGAAAGACCGAGGGAGGAAAAACTCATAACAACCTACTTGAGAGTAATAAGGCAGCTCCGCCCCGTGGACGGATGATGCCGGACAAAAGAGGAAGTCCGGCCCTTTCTGCGGAATGGATCCGGGAGGAAGAGAAGACTTCAATCAACACAGTGGGGGGCTTGATTGATCGCAAAACATAGGGCGAGTTCAACCAGGCGCAGTATCAGCGAGGATACCCAGTGCGCGCGCAAGCTTACTCCCTTTGGCTTGGCGTGACGAGAAAAATGTGATCGCCTTCATTGTTTTGTCGTCAACCACAGGATCTCACGACACATCGGCTCAGATGTGACAGTAACAACATAGTTACTGTTCATGTGGATTTATCCTTTGTGTGGTGGCAGCACAGGATCCCAATCCAACCCATCATCAGACCTGATTCCCCACAAGGAGCTCATTCATGGAACCGACTCCGCAGCCATGGCACGCACAGGACTACGGCGCTATTTTGTCGACGCTAGAGAGCCATCCCGCAGGGTTGAGCCACGCCGAAGCGCAGTCGCGTTTGGCCACCCAGGGTCCCAACCGGTTGACACCGGCACCAGGAGTTCCCTGGTGGCAACGTTTTGCTCGCCAATTCCATAATCTGTTGATCTATGTTCTGTTATTCGCCGCCCTCTTAAGCTGGCTGTCCGGACACTGGACCGATGGTCTGGTGATCCTCGGTGTCGTGATCATCAATGCCATAGTCGGTCTGATCCAGGAAGGAAAAGCCGAACACGCTCTGGCGGCTATCCGCCAATTATTAAAAATTCGCTGCATGACGCTACGGGAGGGGCAACACCATCAGCTGGATGCCGAGCGGCTGGTCACCGGGGATATCGTTTTGCTGGAGTCTGGAGACAAGGTTCCAGCCGATCTGCGGCTGATGGAGGTCATCAACCTGCTGGTTCAGGAGAGCGCACTGACCGGCGAATCGCTGAGCATTAGCAAACAAGTTCAACCCCTGGCGGCAGAGACTCCGTTGGCCGAGCGTACCAACATGCTGTATGCCGGAACCCTGATCACACAAGGCCGCGCCAAAGCGGTGGTGGTCGCTACTGCCGATAACACCGAATTGGGACAGATCGGCCAGTTGCTACAGCACGTTGAACCCATGATCACGCCATTACTTCAGCAACTGGAGAGGTTAGCACGCCAACTCACCACCTGGATCCTGATCCTGGCCGTTACCACCTTTGCATTTGGCTGGCTGTGGCGTCACTACCCACTGGATCAACTCTTCATGGCAGCGGTCGGATTGGCTGTTGCCGCTATTCCAGAAGGACTCCCGGCCGTCATCACCATCACGCTGGCCATCGGGGTGCAACGGATGGCCAGCCGCAATGCCATCGTGCGCAGACTTCCGGCGGTGGAAACTCTCGGGGCTGTCACCATCATCTGTAGCGATAAAACCGGCACTCTGACCCGGAACGAGATGACGGTACAGCAAGTGGCGTTACCCGATGAACAGATCGCAGTGACCGGGGTTGGCTATTCGCCACAAGGTGAACTCAATAGCGCACACCTCTTACCCAACATCACGAGCCCCAAACTCACCGCCTATGAGCCTCGGCGCCTAGCGTCACCGTCAAAACACTCAGTGTCATCGTCCACAGGGGATACCCCTGACGCCCTTGGGGCGCTCCTTGAGGCGGCCATATTATGTAACGATGCCCGTTTCGAAGCCCAGGGCCAGGATGCCAAGCACCCACATCAACTCCATGGCGATCCGACCGAGGGAGCCCTGTTGGTGCTGGCAGCCAAAGCCGGAGTCGATGATCGGCAGTTACGGGCTGCCAATCCACGCCTGGCCGAATTGCCGTTTGAATCGACGATCGGCTATATGGCCACCCTCAACCAGCAACAGAATGGGCAGCAGCTGTTCATCAAGGGAGCACCGGAGCGGATCCTTCCACTGTGTGAGTCACCCGATACTTCCTCGCCGCAGACCCCGAGTTGGCAGCAACGAGCCGAGAACATGGCCGCAGAAGGCCTGCGCATACTGGCTTTTGCCACCTATCAAAACTACGACCCCACCACGCCTGTCGCAGGCCACCTTGCCAGCGAACAGCTCCCCGACAGCGGCTGGGAATTATTAGGTCTAGTCGGCATGGCCGATCCGGCCCGCGCAGAGGCTAGAGACGCGGTAGCCGAATGTCAGCGCGCCGGGATCCGCATCCTGATGATCACTGGCGATCACGCCGTCACTGCCCGCGCCATCGGCCAGCAGTTGGGATTGGCGAAAGACCCGATCGTCATCACCGGCTCCGAGCTGGATCAACTCTCCGAACCCGAGTTAGCGCAACGACTCAACGAGGCCCATATCATTGCCCGAGCAACACCAAGCCATAAACTACGCCTGATCAAGGCATTGCAAGCGGCAGGCCACGTGACCGCCATGACGGGTGACGGGGTCAATGATGCGCCGGCCCTCAAACGTGCTGATATTGGTGTGGCCATGGGGTTACATGGCACGGAAGCGGCGAAAGAAGCAGCCAGCATGGTGTTGGCTGATGATAATTTTGCCACCCTCCGTGATGCCGTGAGTGAAGGGCGCACCATCTATGAGAATCTGCGCAAAGCCCTGGTCTTTCTGCTACCGACCAATGGCGCCCAGGCGCTGGTGTTGCTGTCGGCCATCCTGCTGGGGATTGCCTTACCCATCACCCCGGTGCAGATCCTCTGGGTCAATATGGTCAGTGCTATCACCCTCTCGTTGCCCCTGGCATTTGAAAAACCCTATCCGGCCTTGATGTTACGACCGCCTCGCCGCGCCGATGAAGCGCTGCTATCTCCACAGCTCTGGTTACTGATCGTTGTCAGCGCGCTTCTGATGAGTGTGCTGACGCTGGGGATCTACTACTGGACTGTGCTGCAAGGCGTGGCCCTCGCCACCAGTCGCACAGTGGCGATCAATACGCTGATCGCGGCGGAAATGTTATTCCTGATCAATTGTCGCCAATTAGAAGCCCATACCTTCCACTGGCGGGCCTGGGCCGGCAATCATCTCGTGTGGTGGGCCATTGGCACCCTGCTACTGCTGCAAGGCGTGCAAACCTATGTCCCGTTGATGAATCAATTATTCGGCACAACCCCACTATCCTGGACACTCTGGATCTCTATTTTCTTGGCGGCATGCGGTTACTACCTAGCGATCGAGGGGGTGAAGTGGTTATTCAGGCGACTGACCCCGGCGACGCCGACTGGCAAGGCTTGAGCCATAGCAGCACAGTCGATACACTGCGCGCGCCTAGTTCAGGCCATTCTCGTCAATCAGCAAGGTTTTTATGTCTGCAGCACCAACCCCGATTCCACTCGAGATCGCCATCATTGGTGGTGGTCCCGCCGGCTTGATGGCCGCCGATCACCTCAGCGCCCGGGGATATAGCGTCGATCTGTTCGATGCCATGCCCTCGGTGGGCCGAAAGTTCCTGCAGGCAGGTAAAGGAGGCATGAACCTGACCCATGCCGAGCCCTTTGCTGAGTTTGTACAACGCTATGGCGACGCCGCAAGCTGGATCCGTCCTTTACTGGCCGATTTTGGTGCCGAGCAACTGCGGCAATGGGCACTGGGACTTGGTTTTGAAACCTTTGTTGGCTCCTCGGGCCGAGTCTTTCCGACCGACATGAAAGCGGCCCCCCTGCTGCGAGCCTGGCTGCAACGCCTGCGTGAGCAAGGGGTGCGTTTTCACGTTCGCCATCAATGGCAGGGAACTCTAGACAAAGATCGGCTGAGTTTTATCACCCCAGAGGGTATTCAGCACTATCAGGCGCGGGCGGTGTTATTTGCCTTGGGCGGGGCCAGTTGGCCGCGTCTGGGATCAACCGGTGCCTGGGTTGCTCCCTTCAGCGCCCATGGCATTGCGATGATGCCCTTGAAACCGAGTAATTGTGGCTTCGAGATGGCCTGGAGCGAGCATTTCCGTGACAAGTTTGCCGGAGCACCGCTCAAGAGCATAGTGCTAAGCCATACCAATGCGGCCGGAGAGCTGATCACTCGCCAAGGCGAATGTGTGATCACCCAGCATGGCATGGAAGGCAGTCTGCTCTATCCCTTCACACCCGCCTTGCGTCACGAGCTGGAGCAAAACGGTAGCGCCTGTTTCTATCTGGATCTGTTACCAGGGCGTTCCTTGGCGCGGGTTGAGCAAGAGCTGCGCCAGCCGCGGGGCTCCAAATCAATGGCCAATCACCTGCGAAGCCGCTTGAGCCTTGAAGGTGCAAAGGCTGGGTTATTGCGAGAATGTACCAGTGCCGAGGTGTTTGTCGATCCCACATTGCTGGCGGCCCACATCAAGGCGTTGCCCATTCATGTCCGCGCCACACGGCCGATTGACGAAGCCATCAGCAGTGCCGGTGGCGTACGACTCAATGGTTTGACCGACCAGCTGATGCTGGCAAATGAGCCCGGAGTCTTCTGTGCCGGTGAAATGCTGGATTGGGAAGCGCCGACCGGAGGCTATTTGCTAACCGCATGCTTCTCCACCGGCTTGCGTGCCGCATTAGGGATCGAGCAGTGGCTGCAACACCGTCCGACCGCCTGAGTCGTCAAGTTGTCATACTGATCGGCCATGATCAGTACAGGCTGATCTGACAGATCCCGACACCGTGATCGCTTATTGATAAGTTACTCGATCCAGGTCGCAAAAGTGGGCCCCCGCAGGCTTGTGATTTTGACAGTGAAGCCAATTTGTACAATAAAGATACGACTCAACCAAAAGAGGGATAACCGATGCAACGAATTGACTACCCACGCCTGAAAGACCAAGTGTTCGACGTGCTGGACAATTGTGGTTCTCCCTATCAGGAGACCAAGACCCTGTGTATCGACAATAAGCTGCCATTCGGCCTCCGCGAAGAGGAGATGGTTTCTTTGGCGATCAGTGAGTACCACGGCTGGCATTCAACCTCCCAGACCAGTTTCATGGGCTAACCTGCCCGCTCCTTTCATCGTGTTGAACATATGAAGAGGCTGCGCCTCTTCTTTTTTTGTCTGCGATTCAGACTCTCATCCAGTTCTATTGTCGGTAGAGGGTCCAGTAACCTGCGGCGAGGATCGGCAGACCGAGTCGGCCGTGTTAGAATCAGCAACCAATGTCTGTCGGTTTCTGACCCCAAACGCTCACCATGAACTCCGAGCAGAAACCCTTAACTTGTAGACGAGCAACCGCCGTGAATAACAGCCCGCAGCCCACATTCTACTTCCACGATTACGAAACCTTCGGCATCCACCCGGGACGAGATCGCCCAGCACAATTTGCAGGTATCCGCACGGATGCCGAGCTCAATCCGATTGGCGAGCCGCTGATGATCTACTGCCAGATGCCAGTGGACTATCTGCCCGATCCGGAAAGCTGCCTGATCACCGGGATCACCCCGCAGGTCGTGAATCAAAGCGGGCTCCCGGAAGCAGAATTTATGGCGCGGATCCACGCCGAGTTCAGCCAGCCCGAGACCTGCATTCTGGGTTATAACAACATTCGTTTTGACGATGAATTTACCCGCTATGGCCTGTATCGGAACTATTTTGATCCCTACGCCTACAGCTGGCAGCGCGGTAATTCACGCTGGGATCTACTGGATGTGGTACGCGCTTGTTATGCACTGCGTCCGGAAGGGATCAACTGGGTGTTTGATGGGGAGGGCAAGCCGAGTTTTCGCCTCGAACTGCTGACCAAAGCCAACGGCATTGGCCATGAACAGGCTCATGATGCCCTCTCCGACGTCGATGCCACCATCCAGATCGCGAGGCTACTGCGCACCAAGCAGCCGAAGTTATTCAACTACTTGTTCAGCATGCGCCAGAAAAACAAGATCAAAACCATGATCGATGTGATCGGCATGAAACCTCTGGTCCATGTCTCGGGCATGTTTTCGCCCTGGCAAGGCTGTGTCAGCTGGGTATCGCCGGTGGCATGGCACCCGACCAATGCCAATGCGGTGATCGTGGTGGACCTGAACAAGGATGTCAGCCCGCTGGTCACTCTCAGCGCGGAACAAATTCGCGAACGTCTGTATACCAAACGCGATGAGCTGGGTGATGAGCGCCCTATTGGTGTCAAGTTGGTGCATATCAACAAGTGCCCGGTACTCGCCCCTGCGGCCACCTTGAGTGAGCAACGAGCTGATGAGCTGGGCCTAGATCGGCAACAATGCCGGCAAAGTCTGAACCTGCTGCGCCAACATCCCGAGATCCGGGAAAAACTACTCGAGGTGTTTGCACCCTCTCCGGAGCATGAGGATCCGGTACAGCAAGAAGCAGAATTGCAGCTGTATGCCGGTTTCTTTCAGGATGGGGATAAAGCCACCATGGAGCTGGTACGCTCCACACCTCCCGAGCAACTGGCGGAACGTACGTTCGTCTTCAATGATGCCCGCTTGCAGCAGATGCTGTTCCGCTACCGTGCCAGAAACTACCCGTTGGGCCTATCGGCCAGCGAGCTGGCGGTGTGGCAACGTCATTGTGCGGATTATCTGAATCAACATGCCGATCAGTATGTCTTCAAACTGGAGTTACTGTTGGAGCAGCATGCCCAGGATGCCCGAAAAATGGCGATCCTGAAGGCGCTGGCTCGTTATCTGCAGCAACTCTAGCTTCCTTAGCTGATAGTCAGTCCCGCCAAGCGCGGATAAATAAGCCCGAAGTTTTGCTTCGGGCTTTTTCTCATCCGGCAGAATCAACGCATCAGGCTTGGGTTTTCTCTTTCCCCAGCTCAACCAGCTTCTGGCTCAGCTCGCGGCGCTCCTTGGAGAGCTCGGCATTGACGATGACATATTCATCGACCCGATCTTCATAATCGCTCTTCATGCTGGCGATGATGGCCTGGATTTCTTCAACACTCATGCCCGGCTTGATGTAATCAGAAAGGTTTTCCAGCAACAGCACCCGTTTCTGGTTGTCACGGATCTTCTTCTCGTTATCGACGATTTCGCGCTTCAGCTTGTTTTTGCGACGAGACATACGCACATATTCCAGTACATCGGTAAAAGTTGATTTGCTTACTTGTTCCATAGTAACCCCATGAACGATTGTGGATGCGGCGAACACAGCACACCCTGGCGATTGGAAAGCTTTTCAATACTACTTTAGGAAACAGCACCTTGAGCCGGAATGTCCCTTACTTTACTGAGTTTTTTGCTGGATACAACCAGGGCGCCAGACCATAACGCCTCTGTCATGTACCACCATAGCAAAAATGGCACGGTAAGCCTGCCATCGTTACCACAGCTTTGCGCAGTGTTACCTTTTGATACGCAATACAGCAGCTAAAAACGGCGCCTGCCCCAGACCCGATATCCGCCTCTGCTTGCCTCGCGCCAGCAGACCCCTATAATTCAGCGCCAGCAATAGGCAAGAGCATAAGGGGATCTTGATGAGTGAATTGAAGTTTCTGGCAGGATACCCGGCATCGATCCAAGCCCAGGTCCAAGAATTGATCTCGGCAGGTAAACTCACGGACTGGCTCACCCAGCGCTATGGGGGGCAAATCCACCCCATCAAGAGCGACAAGGCGTTGTACCAGTACACCATAGAGTTGAAAAATCAATATCTACGCAGCTCAGCGCCGATCTCTAAAGTTGCATTTGATAGCAAGATCAACGTGATCCAGCATGCCTTGGGTCTACACACCGCCATCTCCCGCGTTCAGGGTGGCAAGCTCAAAGCCAAGGCCGAAATCCAGATCGCCGCGCTTTTCAAGGAAGCACCGGCGCCATTTCTAAAGATGATTGTGATCCACGAATTGGCTCATCTGCGCGAGAAGGAGCACAACAAGGCCTTCTATCAGCTGTGTGAACATATGACGGCCGACTACCACCAATTAGAGTTCGACTTGCGCCTGTATTTGACCCAACTGCAACTCTTTGGTCCACTCGTTTAATACCCCCATCCTCTCTGCTTCGCCGGATAGAGGCGGATAAATTCCCGATATAGCTCTCACGCCGAAGCATAAACTCCGCTCTGCGCTTTGCAGCTTCGCCCTCGCCATCAATACTCATCGACAGACAGATCTGACCGCCATTACCCTGGCTACGGCAGGAGTTGCAGATGGAGAAGACTCGCTATGTCATCGCGCTGGATCAAGGCACCACATCCTCCCGCGCCATGCTGTTTGATCACGATATTCAGGTCATTGCCAGCGCCCAGCGGGAGCTGACCCAGTACTATCCGCAACCGGGTTGGGTCGAACAAGACCCCATGGAGATCTGGGCCAGCCAATCCTCCGTCCTGACCGAGGTCCTGGCCAAGGCCAATATCCATAATCAGCAGATTGCCGCCATCGGTATTAGTAACCAACGCGAAACCGTGGTGATCTGGGACAAAGAGACGGGCAAACCTGTCTATAACGCGATTGTCTGGCAATGCCGCCGCACCACAGCCCTGTGCGATGCACTCAAGGCTCAAGGACATGAGCCCATGGTCCGTGACCGTACCGGCCTGCGTTTGGACCCCTATTTTTCCGCCAGCAAGTTGCGCTGGATCCTCGACCAGATCCCGGGGGCGCAGGCCCGCGCAGAGCAAGGACAACTGCTCTGCGGCACGATTGATTGCTGGCTGCTGTGGAAAATGACTCAGGGCGAGGTGCACGCCACTGATCCGACCAACGCCTGCCGAACCCTGCTGTTTAACATTCACACCCAAAGTTGGGATCCACAGTTATTGCAGCTGTTTGGCATACCGGCGGCCATGTTGCCAGAAGTCCGCCCCTCCTCCGGGATCTTCGGACATACCCGTCGCGGCGGCGGCGCCGATATTCCCATTGCGGGTATGGCCGGTGATCAACAAGCCGCGTTATTTGGTCAGTTGGGTTTTGAGCCGGGGATTGCCAAGAACACCTATGGCACCGGCTGTTTCTTACTGATGAATACCGGCACCACCCCCATTCACTCCCGGCATGGTCTACTGACGACCCTGGCTATCGGCCCGCAAGGCTCGATTCATTACGCCCTGGAGGGCGCCATCTTCATGGAAGGAGCCACCATTCAATGGCTGCGGGATGAACTCAGGCTGATTGATGATGCGCGGGATAGCGGCTATTTCGCCAGTAAAGTCGAAGATACCGGCGGCGTCTATCTGGTTCCGGCCTTTGTCGGTCTGGGTGCTCCCTACTGGGCACCACATGCCCGAGGGATGCTGGTCGGTCTGACGCGAGGAACCAACCGCAACCATCTGATCCGCGCCGCGCTGGAGGCGATTGCCTATCAAAGCCGCGATGTTCTCGATGCCATGCAACAGGATGCCGGTATCAGACTCCATCATCTGCGGGTCGATGGTGGTGCAGTCGCCAACGATTTCCTGCTGCAATTTCAGGCGGACATCATGGGCACGCCGGTGATTAGGCCGCGACAGATTGAAAGCTCGGCCCTCGGAGCCGCCTTTCTAGCTGGATTGGCCGTCGGATTCTGGGCCAGCACCGATGAACTGGCTAAAAAATTTGGTGTGGACAAGGAATTCAACCCGCAGTTGAGTGCGCAGCAACGCCAGGCGTTGTATCAGGGCTGGCAAGTGGCGATCCAGTGCGCTCGACAATGGCCAGAGCCTGAGAGCACAACGGAATAAATAGTTACACTGCGGGTTTGACGAGAAACACTATGGCCGACAAACGTATCCCCTCGACGCCAGGAAGAACCAGCAAAAAAGCCGCCCGAGGCGGCTTTCCTTTGTCCGTGACAGTCGAGCATCAGAGCAGAATACGCGCCCGAATGGTTCCGTCGATCCCCTTGAGCATGGCCAGAGCTTCTTCACTGCGCTCACTTTCGATATCCACCACCACATAGCCAATATTGGCGCTGGTTTGCAGATATTGGGCGGCGATGTTGATCCCTTCGCTGGCGAAGGCCTGGTTGATGCGATTGAGCACGCCCGGCTGATTGTGATGGATGTGCAACAAACGGCTAACTTGGCCCTGTATCGGCAATGATACTTCCGGAAAATTGACCGCCGTCAGCGTGGAGCCATTATCGGAATAGCGGATCAGCTTGTTGGCCACTTCCGAGCCGATATTTTGCTGGGCTTCAAACGTCGAAGCGCCGATATGGGGTGTCAGCAAGACGTTGTCAAAACGCTGTAATGGCGAGCTGAATGGATCCTTATTGGTGGCAGGCTCCACCGGGAAGACATCGATCGCCGCGCCGGCCAGATGACCGCTCTCCAGCGCCGACACCAGAGCATCGATATCCACCACGGTCCCCCGGGACGCATTGAGGAAGATAGCCCCGGGTTTCATGGCCGCAAACTGCTCAGCCCCCATCATGTCCCGTGTTTCTGGTGTTTCCGGCACATGCATACTCACCACATCCGCCTTGGCCAGCAACTCGTGCAGGCTGGAGACTTGGCGAGCATTCCCCAAGGAGAGCTTGTTTTCGATGTCGTAATAACAGACCTGCATCCCCAAACTCTCGGCGATGATCCCGACCTGGGTGCCGATATGACCATAACCGACGATCCCCAAGGTTTTACCCCGCGCCTCGACCGAGTTGGCCGCACTCTTGTCCCACTCACCGCGATGAGCTTTGGCGTTCTTGGCCGGAATACCTCGGAGCAGCAACAGGTACTCCCCGGTCACCAGCTCAGCCACGCTGCGGGTATTGGAATAGGGTGCATTGAACACCGGGATCCCCCGCGACTCCGCCGCGCCCAAGTCCACCTGGTTGGTGCCGATACAGAAGCAACCAATCGCCACCAGCTTTTCCGCCCGGGACAATACCTCTTCAGTCAGGTGAGTGCGGGAGCGAATGCCTAAAAAATGCACATCGCGAATTTTCTCCTGCAATTCAGCATCATCCAGGGCGCCTTTGAGATATTCCACCTGGCTGTAGCCAGCCTGATGAAATAATTCAACGGCGCTCGGGTCTACTCCTTCGAGCAATAGCACTTTGATCTTGGATTTATCCAGGGAATAACGGGTCATCTGTGTTCCTCAACTGAGTTTCTGGTCGTGAGGCGCCGCTAGGACGTCTTTTGGTAAATTTACGACAGTTTGTATCCCTACTCGGCGGCTCACCACCCGGCAAGAGCCGCCATTTTCGTGTCGGTGATTCCGGTTTGGTAACAAAAAATAAGAATCACCTTTGAAATTACCTTGTCACAGCAAGATGTTACCCCCCAATTTAGGCACCAGGCACCTATGTTTGACAAGTAAAAATTTCATCCGCCATACGAGCTCTATGTAGTTGCGGGACGCCGGAAGGCGACAAATACTTGTAATCGAATTACATTTTGTCGTCATATCGTATAGCTAAAGGAGGACGCATTGCGTCATCGACGCTGTTTTCCCTGGTGGTTCACACTTCTGCATCCCGAACTCGGCTCGCACACCATAACCACACCATACTGACAACAGAACTGCGTCGGACAAGGAGGCTCGCATGGGGACACTCACATCGATCCCAGCTCATGGCTTGACAACCTCGCACTACGATGTGGTGGTGATTGGCGGTGGCATCAATGGCACCGGTATTGCCGCCGATATGGCAGGTCGCGGCCTGTCGGTTGCACTCTTTGAAGCCGACGATTTGGGTTGCGCAACATCTTCGGCGTCCAGCAAATTACTGCACGGCGGTCTGCGCTATCTGGAACATTACGAGTTCCGCCTGGTTCGTGAAGCCTTGGCAGAGCGGGAGATCTTGCTCGCACGCGCGCCCTATCTGGCGAGAGGCTTACGGTTTCGCTTGCCTTATCGAGCCCAATTACGCCCGGCCTGGCTGATCCGCATCGGATTGTTTATCTATGATCATTTAGCTAAACGGATCAGCCTGCCTGCCAGTCATGGTATTCGTTTTAGCCCCGAGGATGGTCTGAGAGCCGATGTGATAAGCGGTTTTGAGTACTCAGATGCCTGGGTTGATGATGCCCGGCTGGTGGTACTCAACGCTCTCGCGGCTCAAGAGCGCGGCGCACACATCGCCACTCGCACCGCATGTACTCGCGCCATTCGGCATGGCGATCACTGGCAGCTGGAGCTGATGTCGCAACCAGGCGGCCAAGCCAGAACCGTAACCTGCACGGCATTGGTCAATGCCACCGGCCCCTGGGTGCAAAACTGGTTCGAAACGGCGCTGCAAGCCCCATCACCCCGCCGGATCCGGCTGATCAAGGGCAGTCATATCGTCGTTCCCCGCTTGCACCCGGGACCCGAAGCCTACTTGCTGCAACATACCGATCGCCGCGTGGTGTTTGTGATCCCTTTCTTGGAGCATTACTCACTGATCGGGACTACCGATATGGAATATCAGGGGGATTTGCGTCAGGTGGTGATCAGCGATGATGAAATCCAGTACCTGTGTCAGGTGGTGAATAGCTACTTTAGGCAGCCGACCACACCGCAGGATGTGGTTTGGAGTTATGCCGGTGTGCGCCCGCTCTGCGATGATGAATCTACATCCCCCCAAGCCATCACCCGGGACTACACACTGAGCCTGCAGGATCGAGATGGAAAGGCCCCCTTGCTATCCGTGTTTGGCGGCAAGCTCACCACCTTCCGCAAGTTGGCGGAGGCAGCCAGTCACCAACTCGCCCCTTACTTTTCGGCTATGGGGCCAGACTGGAGTGCGCAACAGTTGCTGCCGGGCGGTGATTCGGCTCCGCTGGCCACCTTGATTCAGGAGTATCAGCACCATGCTCCCTGGTTGGACAGCGCCCAAGCGACTCGGATCGCAACGGCCTATGGAACTCGAGCCAGACTCTGGTTACCTCAGCAGCCGGTCCGATTATTAGGTGGCTGCTTGGCGCAAGAGGAGGTGGATTACCTGATGCAGCACGAGTGGGCGCGTAGCCCCGATGACATTTTGTGGCGACGTAGCAAACTCGGTTTGCAATTTCCCACGCCAGCTCGTGCAGAGTTAGTGGCCTATCTTGCTGCACGATCATAGGAAGCGAGCTGAGTCACTTCATCATGGGCACGCCTGAGCCGGGATTAACACACCCGCCAGGCTACCTTGTGATGTTGCATCAACTGACACAGGGTTTGCGGCGGTTCCGCATCGGTAAATAGCACATCCACCTGTGAAATAGAGCCCAGACTGACCATGGCATGACGGCCAAACTTGGCATGATCGGCCAGCATAAATAACGTGCGGGAGTGTTCCATGATGGCTTTTGTTACTCGCACCTCGGGGTAGTGGTGATTCAGCAGATCCCCCAGAGCATCGATTGCCGCGATACTCACGACACCAAAATCCATGCGAAATTGTGCGATAAAATCCCGCGTGGACTCGCCCACAATGCCTCCATCCCGGCTGCGGATCTCACCACCGGCGATGATGACAGTGAAGTCATCCCGCGCCGTCAAGATACTCGCCACATTCAAGTTATTGGTCACGATCCGCAAGTCGCGATGATCCAGTAAGGCTCTGGCCACCGCCTCACAGCTGGAGCCGATATCGATGAACAAAGAGGCTCCATCCGGAATCCGGGCCGCAACCAGCCGGGCAATACGTTCCTTTTCTTCCCATTGTGGCACCTGATGAGTGGCATACAGGCTGACGTTGCTAGAGCTTAGCGAAGCCCCGCCATGATGGCGCTGGATCTTGTTTTGCTGCGCCAACTCGTTCAAATCCCGGCGAATGGTCTGCGGGCTGACATCAAAATGCGTAACCAACTCTTCGGTCGATGCAAATCCACACTGACTTAGCAGCTCGATAGTTTCCTGATGACGCTGCGCTTGTTTCATTGCGGCCTCTCCTCCTATCACCCATCGGATGATTCACTACACTCACCGAATATCCATTCGGATGCGGGCACCCGCCCCGGGCTATGGTACCCCCGGCGCCTTGCTCCGCAAAGCGCCGGACAAAACAGCAGCACTTGGCCTGCTGCGCCAGAGATCGTAACATAGGGACCAGAACAAGATGCTAGACGACTGGTCTAGTCGTCAGCTAAAGTAGTCACTATGAATACAAAAACTGAATTCACCGACACCCGTCTGCACCTGCTGGAAACCGGTACCCGACTGATCCTGGGTAAGGGCTTTTCAGCCGTTGGCCTTGCCGAAATTCTCAGTACCGCAGGCGTTCCGAAAGGCTCGTTTTACCACTACTTTCGTTCCAAAGAGCAGTTTGGTATCGAGCTGGTGCAACACTATTTTTCTCTGTATCTGAGTCGTCTTGAGGCACTGTTTCAGGACGCAAGTCTGACGCCGAGTCAACGGATCATGGCCTACTGGACACGTTGGCACCAACTCTACCGGGATGGTAGTTGCGAGGAGCAGTGTCTGGTCGTCAAGCTCAGCGCCGAAGTCGCAGATTTGTCCGAACCCATGCGCCAAGAGTTACTGGCCGGAACGCAGCAGATAGTGACCCATCTGGCCAGGATACTGGAGCAGGCGCAGGCCGTGCATGAGGTGATTCTCCCTACTCCGCCTCGGGCGATGGCCGAAGAGCTCTATCAGCTCTGGCTTGGCGCCAGCCTGCTCACCAAGCTCAGACGCGATGATTCGGCACTCAGCGCTGCCTTGCTCAGTAGCCAGCGCTTGCTCGGCATTACCGGCTGATCCACCGAGTAATATCACGCTCACTGTGCTAGTTCCTTATTCGTCGGAGCTAATACAGTGAGCAAGCCGATATGGTGAACAATCAAACTTTACTACGACGTTCGCGTCGTTTTTTTAACGAAAGGCACTAGGCGACCGGTCTAATGCGTTAAGGCAAACTCGGGACCGCAGGCTAGCCACTATATTCAGCAGCAACTCCATTCAGATCAAGGAATCACCATGACTCAGAACTATCAACGCATCGTATTGGCATCCCGTCCTCATGGCACACCAACGCTCGATAATTTCCGACTGGAAGAGCTGCCACTGCCCGAGCTGCAAGACGGCGAGGTATTACTCAAGACTCTGCACCTGTCACTGGATCCTTATATGCGCGGCCGCATGAGCGAAGGTCCCTCCTACGCCGCCCCTGTGGCGTTGGGCGAGGTGATGGTCGGAGGGGCCATCAGTGAGGTGATCGCCAGTCGACATGCTGAATTTGCAGTTGGCGATCGGGTATTGGGCTATACCGGCTGGCAGAGTCATACCATCAGCACGGGTAGCGGTTTAACCGTCTTACCAGCCACCTTGGCTCAACCTTCCTGGGCTCTGGGCGTGCTGGGAATGCCGGGTTTCACCGCCTATATGGGGCTGCTGGATATCGGTCAGCCGAAAAGCGGAGAAACGGTTGTGGTTGCCGCAGGAACCGGAGCTGTCGGATCTTTAGTCGGGCAAATTGCTAAGCTCAAAGGCTGCCGTGTGGTCGGAATTGCCGGCGGTACAACCAAGTGTCGTTATGCGGTGGAAGAGCTGGGCTTTGACGCCTGTGTGGATCACCACAGCAGTACCCTACCAGCCCAACTGGCGCTGGCCTGTCCCGATGGGATCGACGTCTACTTTGAAAATGTTGGCGGCCCGGTGCTGCAAGCCGTGGTGCCGCTACTCAATACCAGCGCTCGTATCCCGCTATGCGGCTTGATAGCTCAATACAACAGTACCGAACTGCCCGCCGGGCCAGATTTCTCCCCTCTGCTCCTGCGCACCTTGCTCACCCGTCGGGTGACCCTCAAGGGTTTCATCATCTTTGACGATTACGGCCACCGCTACCCGGAATTTGCCGCACAAATGGGGGCCTGGTTACAAGAAGGGAAAATTCGCTACCGTGAAGATCATGTCCAGGGATTCGCCAGCGCCCCGCAAGCCTTTATCGGCCTGCTGGAAGGCAAGAATTTTGGCAAATTGGTCATCGATCTTTAAATTTTGAGGCTAATAACAAGGGCCGCACTTGGCGGCCCTTGCTTGACTGGACAACGACTGGCTCAGCGACGACGTGCGACCACGGCATCGGCCAGTTGACGCAGTAGTTGCTCGGTGTCGCCCCAACCGATACAGGCATCCGTGATGCTCTGACCATAGGTCAGATCGGCAGCTTGACCTTCAACCAAATCCTGACGTCCGGCCACCAGATGACTCTCCACCATGACACCGAACACCACCTGGCTGCCATGCGCTACTTGATTGCAGACATCGGTACAGACATCCATCTGTTTCTGGTACTGCTTGGAGCTGTTAGCGTGGCTGAAATCCACCATCACTTTTTGTGGTAAGCCGGCTTTGGCCAGATCGGTCGCCACCGCCGCCACATGTTCGGCGCTGTAATTGGGCAACTTGCCGCCACGCAGGATGATATGACAGTCCGGATTGCCACCGGTTTGTACAATCGCCGAGTGGCCAAACTTGGTCACCGACAGGAAACAGTGTGACGCGCTGGCAGCATTGATGGCATCAATGGCAACCTTGGTGGTGCCATCGGTGCCATTTTTAAAACCCACCGGACAGGACAAACCGGAAGCCAGCTCGCGATGCACCTGGGATTCTGTGGTTCTGGCGCCAATGGCTCCCCAGCTCATCAAATCCGCCACATATTGCGGACTGATCATATCGAGGAACTCGCTCGCTGTTGGCATCCCCAACTCGTTGAGATCCAGCAACAACTTGCGACCGATGCGCAGACCATCATTGATGCGATAGCTGCCATCCATGTACGGGTCATTGATCAACCCTTTCCAACCCACGGTAGTGCGTGGCTTTTCAAAATAGACGCGCATGACGATTTCCAGGCGGTCTTTGAGCTCTTCACGCAGAGCCAGCAGCCGCTGGCCATACTCGATACCGGCTTTGGGGTCATGAATGGAGCAAGGGCCGATCACGACCAGCAGACGATCATCGTCACCGGTCAGAATGCGGTGGATGGCCTCCCGAGCCTCAAAGACAGTATTGGTTGCGCGCTCGGTAGCGGGGTACTTTTCCAGTACGGCGATCGGTGGCAACAGCTCTTTGATCTCTTTGATACGAACGTCATCGGTTTGATGCTGCATGTTTACTACTTCCCATAGGTTTGGTGCCGCATAGAGCCCATACGAGGGTCAACCGGGTTCCAGTTACTCCGGGCTCCAATCACTTAAGTGCAACAGCGAAGTGAACGTCAGGTCACCGGGTTACGGGCAAACGCCCCAACCGGACCGACAACCGCGTTGCAACCCAGTATCAGAAGCCGAAATAGGGCTCTGCTCCCTGGCGACAGTGTCAATCGAAGGGACAATCTAGAAGTTTTGCCGCGCCGCTGTCAACGCCATTACCGAACCAGAGGGGCGAATTCATCGGGTTCCGGCAAGAAAAGTCGCGCCACCTTTCCCCATGTCGTAGAATAGCGGCGTTATTTCTAGAGCCCTTTACCATGAGTGGCGAGCGTCGTCTCATTGCCGATGCCTCGCGATTCTCAAGACCATGCGTCTTTTTACTTCGGAGTGTTACCTTGCGTTTTGACGAGCTGTCATTGAATCCGCGCCTGTTGCAGGCCATTAATCATCTGGGCTTTATCGAAGCCACCGAAATCCAGCAACGCGCAATTCCTCAAATTCTGTCCAGCCATGATTTGGCGGCCTCGTCGAAAACCGGATCAGGCAAGACCCTGGCCTTCTTGCTGCCCATGGTACAACGGCTGATGACCAGCAAGGTGCTGAGCAAGCGTGGACCGCGAGCCTTAATTCTGGCGCCAACCCGTGAACTGGCCAAACAGGTTTATGGTCAATTGCGTCTACTACTGGCAGGCACCAACTACAAGGGCGCGCTGATCCTGGGTGGTGAAAACTTCAACGAGCAGATCAAGCAATTGCAACGCCAGCCCCATGTGCTGGTCGGCACGCCAGGGCGTATCGCCAACCATTTGAGTGAACGCAGTCTGTTTATCGATGGTCTGGAGATGCTGATCCTGGATGAAGCGGATCGGATGCTGGATCTCGGCTTTGCCAACGAGCTGAAACAAATTCATGAAGCCGCCAACCACAGGTTGCGTCAGACCCTGATGTTCTCAGCTACTTTGGCTCACACCGAATTTGAAGAGTTGGCCACGGTACTGCTGGATGCACCACGCCGGATTACTGTGGGTCAGGAGCTGGCGCCACACGAGGACATCGAACAACGCTTCTTGTTATGTGACCATCTGGATCACAAGCAGGCACTGCTAGAACATCTGCTCAACCATGAGTCTTATCAGCAAGCCATCATTTTCACCGCCACCCGCGCCGATACCGAGCGTCTGGCGCAACTGTTCCAGGAAAAAGGGCTGAGTACCGCGGCCCTGTCCGGCGAGCTGAAGCAGACGGCCCGTAACAACATCATGGATGGCTTCAGCCGTGGCCATTATAAGCTGTTGTTTACAACCGATATTGCATCCCGGGGACTGGATCTGGTCAATGTCTCTTTGGTGGTCAACTTCGACATGCCCAAGGCGGCGGAAGAGTTTATCCACCGTATCGGCCGGACTGGCCGCGCTGGTGCCAAAGGATTGGCCATCTCCCTGGTCGGTGCCAAAGATTGGGCCAGCTATCAGGCAGTGAAGAACCTGTTGCAGTTGGAGATCCCGTTCAGTGAAATCCCCGGTCTCAGCGGCAAGTTCAAGGGCGTCTTCAGCGCTCCCCGTCGAGGCCCCAAAGCGGCACATCCACTGTTGGCCGCCAAGGAGCCGAAAGCCGGCAAGAGCAAGCCGCCCGTGCGCAAGGCCCGACCAGCTAATGAAAAAAATCGCCCAGCCAAACAACAACCCAGAGCCGAGCTGGAGCAGGATGGCTTTTCCCCACTGCGTATACGCAAACCCAGCCTCGAAGCCTGACATCCAGACTCTTGGCAATCACCAAAGAACAACCAGAAGGGCCCTCGGTGGCCCTTCTGCCGTTGTATTCGGCTTCAACTGACTTCATGCATTAAATTTACTGCTTCAATTTCGGGTATCAGACCACCAAGCTAGCCAGCCTTCGTTACACTCAACTCAAGAATGTCATCGCCTTACGGAGTGTCGTGTGCTCAGCTATCTGCATGTCACCGGCCGCACCCTGATCATGGGGGATCTGCACGGCTGTTATCAGCAACTCCTCACTCGCCTGAGTCGCTTGGACTTTGCCCCCGAGCAGGGTGATCGCCTGATCGCGTTGGGGGATCTGACCGACCGTGGAGCAGATAATCTGGCCTGCCTGCGACTGCTGCGACAACCCTGGTTTCATAGCATCCGTGGGAATCATGAACAGTTGATGCTGCTGGCTTTGCTGGGCGGCAGCCGTCATGCCAGACAACTATGGTTTAGCAATGGTGGCTGTTGGTACGAACAACTCGCCGAAATCGAACAGGCTGAAGTGATGGCCTTGTGTCAGGAGCGGATCCAGCACCTCTCGTACGCCATGGAGATCACCAGCCGCGACCGCCACCGGATTGGTCTGGTGCATGCCGATCCAGTCTTCAACCAGTGGCAACAATTGGTAGAATGCTTGCGCGCACCCAGTCCGGATCCCGCCATTCTGGAGCAACTACTCTGGCAGCGAGAGCGACTGAACCAGTTGCGACAATTGCCCCGGGGGCCGCATCACACGCCATGCCTTTCAAAGACCGACCATTTCGACCTCGACCGGATTGCCGGAATTGACTTGGTCTGTATGGGACATACCCCACTGAGCGGTGAAGCGCCTTGGGGGACAGGCAATATGCTCTGGCTGGATAATGGCACCTGCGCCGGATTTGAACTGGTGCTCCTGGATGCCGATGACTGGCTCAAACATCACCCCCAATCCAGCGCCACTAACACGCATGCGTATGGCTAAAAACAGCAAAGCCCCGCATGGCGAGGCTTTGTTTGGCTGTAACCCGATATCGAGCAGAGACGACCCGGAAAGCAAGAACGATAAACAAGATGACAAAGAGTGCGACAGTTTCAGACACCAATTGCGACTGTCAACACACCAAGAATCCGCATGAAACGATGTCTCCCGCTGAAACTTGTTTCTCCCTACTGAGATTAGTCACGCCAGAACGGTTTGTTGCTCTCGACGAATCGATCGGACTCGGTCAGGCCAATATCCTTCAGCAAGTGCGGCGGCAACTCGGCCAGCTCGCGACGGCTGCGGGCCCGTTCGAACCAGGTCATCAACATCATCTTGCCGCGATTCAACAGACTGCTGGTATCCAGGGATTGTACGCTATGGGTGCTCATGTGAGTTGCCATTTTTAAATCTCCACTCTCTTGGTCTGCAGAAAGTCTAGTCGTCATCCCCCGCCCTCACAATTGACCTTTTTTCCACTTTCGGATTAGATTTTTTAATGGGTGAGCACGTTCACACTTTACCGGAACTCGGTCCAATGAGCGCGACACCAATCTCATATGGCAATCTTTTATTGCTTATATAGGTTATTGATTTAGTTAATGTTGTGTAAATGAAACAGGCTGAACGTGATGTAAGTCAACAAAGTGTATTTATTCTAGTGCAAATAGACCACTCATCTAGCATCCGAGCTTCTCGATTAAAAAATAACTATTTAAAATGCACGAGCTCTCGTCGCCACCCCGGCTTGCTCGGGCCACACTCATAAAATTAATGGATAACAGGCATGGACACTGTCGCGCTGTATCATCACACAGAAACCGGCTCAACCGCCCACCACTCCCCCAGTTGGTGGGTCAAGCAGACTACCCGTCTACGTTTTAATGGCAAGATGGGTTTCCTGTTAATTTTGGTATTGCTCTGTACGTTACTCGGTAATCTCTACTCGGCTTTTTCGACTCGGGACGCAATCCGCGAGTCCATCGATGCAGGCCTGATCGCTCAGGTCAGCGGAGTCCACCAATTGCTGCAGCAACAGTTGAGCAAGGATCCGGTGCATTTTTTACAAACCAGCCGTGAATTGCTCACCGGATTACGCTGGGGCGAACAGAATTCGGGCTACTTTTTCCTGGCCGATCGTCAGGGGCGCCTGCTGATCTATCCGCCCAAAGCGGCTAAAGAAGGCAACTTCCTGGATCCGGTACAAGTCATCGAGACCAATGAAGAGGTTTCCCAAGCGTTTGCTCGCATTGGCCGGGGTGATGAAGCCACACTCATTCACTATCCCTATATCAAACCGGGTAGCACCACCAAGACTCTCAAGGCTGCCTATGTAGCCCCCATCGGCGATTACTTGCTGATTTCCGGGGTCTATATGGATGCGGCTGATACCGCCTTTAGCCAGTATCTGATCAACAGCTCGCTGGTTCTGATCGCCACTTTGCTGGTCATGGTGCTGGTGATTGCCATCATCAGCCGCGCTATCAACTCCCAGGTTCGTCAATCCCTCAACGAGCTGCGGCTGATCGCCAACCGCAATCTGAGCCATACCATTTATGGCATGGGCCGTGACGAATTTGCCGATATCAACCGCGAATTGGAACACACCCGTCGTAATCTGTGCGAACTGCTCTCCGGCCAACGGGATACCTCAGTGACCCTCTCTGCGGCATCGGCGCAGATCAACCATGGCATGCATCAGGTAGGGACTGCGGTGCAGGATCAGCGGGAACGTCTGGATGCCCTCGCCGCCGCTATGGAAGAGATGTCTGCCACCATCCGCGATGTGGCGCTCAATGCCCAGCAGAGCGCCCAAGACAGCAATGAGACCGACCGCATGGTGCACCGTGGAGTCACGCAACTGGCGCACTGCATTGATTCCATTCGCCAATTGTTTACCAACTTGGGAACCAGCTCAGATTCGGTCAGCCAGGTTGAATCGGAAGTCAGCGCCATTAGTTCGGTCGTCAGTACCATCAGCAGTATCTCCGAGCAAACCAACCTACTGGCACTCAATGCCGCCATCGAGGCCGCACGCGCCGGAGATCAGGGCCGTGGCTTTGCCGTAGTCGCCGATGAGGTGCGCCAGCTGGCACGTCGTACCCAGCAGGCGACTCACGAAATTGACGAGATGATCAACAGCCTGCAGCAAGGTACTCGTCAAGCCGTGCAGCAGATGACGGTCAGCGTCAGCAACGCCGAATCCGCGATGCAAGATGCCGAGGCCGCGAATTTCGAGTTTGAATCTATCGCGACCCAGATTGGTCAACAAGCCCAGCGCGGTGACATGATTGCCGCCGCCGCTGAACAACAAAGCCATGTTGCTTCCCAGGTCACTGATAGTCTGGTGGTGATCCGTGATGCCGTGGAAGAGACCGAACATGTGGTGCGCGAACTCAGCCAAGCCAGTCAGAGCCTGCACCATGAAGCGCAGACACTGGAAAATATGGTCAACAGCTACCAACTGTAATCGATGAGGAAGTAGCGGCGACCGCAAGAGCCGTTTACAACGAATGGCCGAAACCAAGGGATTGGTTTCGGCTTTTTTATGCCCGGAACACAATAAACGTGTGCCGTTTACACCGTGAGATAGGTACGGATCAGCGACTCATCCAGTTCAGTCATGGCGCCAGAGGCCACATTGCGGCCTCGATCCAGCAAACAGAAGGTGTCCCCTACCTTGCGGGCAAAGGGTAATTTCTGCTCCACCAGCAGCACCGTCAGGCCAATCTCCCGATTCAGGCGGCGAATGATATCGCCAATTTCCGCCACCACATTGGGCTGAATGCCTTCGGTGGGCTCATCCAGGATCAGCAGTTTCGGATCCAGCACCAGGGCACGACCGATGGCCAGCTGTTGCTGCTGACCGCCGGAGAGATCCCCACCTCGCCGCTGTTTCATTTCCTTGAGCACCGGAAACAGCTCGTAGATGAACGCCGGGATCTGCCGCTGATTATCACGACGCGAAGGCAAGCCGATGCGCAGATTCTCCTCGACCGTTAATAACGGGAAGATCTGTCGCCCTTGCGGCACATAACCAATCCCCAGCTCGGCTCGCCTCTCCACCGCCAGCGGGGTGATGTTCTGACCATCAAACCAGATCTGCCCGCTCTTAAGCGGTAACTGTCCCATCAAGGCATTGAGCAGCGTGGTCTTACCCACACCGTTACGGCCCATCAGACAGAGGCATTCCCCCTGCTGTAACTCCAGGCTCAGATCCCACAGGGTATGAGACTGGCCATAGAATTGATTCACCGCATCAATTTTCAGCATGGGCTCTCCCCCAGATAGACTTCAATCACCTTGGGATCAGCCTGTACCTGGGCCATGGTTCCTTCGGCCAGCACAGATCCCTGATGCAACACTGTGACGCGATTGGCGATGCTGCGTACAAAATCCATATCATGTTCCACCACGACCACCGAATGTTCTCCGGCCAGCCCGGTCAGTAATTCTGCGGTCCGCTCCATCTCCTGATGGGTCATGCCGGCCACCGGCTCGTCCACCAGCAGCAGTTGCGGACGTTGCATCAGCAACATACCGATCTCCAGCCACTGCTTCTGGCCGTGGGAGAGCACCCCAGCCAGCCGCTTGCGCTCTGGAACCAGGCCGATGAGCAGTAACACCTGATCCAGATAGTCCCGCCCCTCGCCGCGCAGCTGACTGCGGAAGGTGTGCCACACCCGCTTGTTACCCGCCATGGCCAACTCCAGATTCTCCTCCACGGTCAGCGGCTCAAACACGGTCGGTTTCTGGAACTTGCGACCGATGCCGACCTCGGCAATCGCCGGTTCATCCAGACTCAGTAGGTCGATGTTCTGCCCGAACCAGGCGGAGCCGGAATCCGGCCGCGTCTTGCCGGTAATCACATCCATCATGGTGCTTTTCCCGGCGCCGTTCGGACCTATGATGCAGCGCAGCTCGCCAGCCTTGATGTAGAGATTGAGGTTATTGAGTGCCTTGAAACCATCAAAGCTGACGCTGATATCTTCCAGATAGAGGATCATGCCGTGGGTCAGGTTCAAGTCCGGTTGCTGCCGTGGCGAGAAACGTTCACGCCAATAGTCGGTAGAAAACAGCTCTCGGGTATTGGCTAACATATTCATGCTTCTGCCTCCTTGCGTTGTAACAGCCCCATGACACCCCGTGGCAAAAACAGCGTCACCAGCACGAACAGAGCGCCCAAGGCGTAGAGCCACTCATCGGGTAGCACGCCGGTAAACACCGACTTGGCATAGTTGACCAGCAGGGCTCCCAACACGGCGCCATAGAGAGTCGCCCGCCCGCCGACCGCGACCCAGATCACCAGCTCGATGGAGTTGAGCGGGGAAAACTCGCCCGGATTGATGATGCCCACTTGTGGCACATACAGGGCACCGGCAATGCCAGCCAGCATGGCCGAGAAGACAAACAGCGCCAGCTTGAACCACTCCACCCGGTAACCGATAAAGCGGGTGCGACTCTCGGCATCGCGGATCGCCACCGCCACTCGCCCGAGCTTGGAGCTGACGATGAGACGACAAGCCACATAACCCAGGGTGAGCGCTAGAGCAGAGAGCACAAACAGCGTGATCCGTGTCCCGGGTGCCGTCAGGGAAACCCCCAGCAGATCCTTGAAATCCGTTAGGCCGTTATTCCCCCCAAAGCCCATCTCGTTACGGAAAAAGGCCAGCATCAGGGCATAGGTCAATGCCTGGGTCATGATGGAGAGATAGACGCCGGTGACCCGGGAGCGGAACGCCAGAAAGCCGAACACGAACGCCAGAATGCCAGGCACCAGCAGGATCAGCAGCAGCGCCACCGGGAAATGTCCAACACCCTGCCAGAACCAGGGCAACTCGCTCCAGTTGAGAAACACCATGAAATCTGGCAGCTCGGCATTGCCGTAGACACCCCGATCACCGATCTGGCGCATCAGGTACATGCCCATCACATAACCGCCCAAGGCAAAAAAGGCGGCATGCCCCAAACTCAGGATCCCCAGGTAACCCCACACCAGATCCAGCGAGACCGCCAGCAGGGCGTAACAGAGATACTTGCCCAACAAGGTGATGGTATTGCTGCCCACATACAGGACGCTGCTCTCCGGCAACAGCAGGTTGGCCGCCGAAGCCAGCAACACCCCCAGCCAGATCAGGGCCAGCAGCAGCATGCCCCTCTTATCCTGTAACAGTGATTTCGCCATATGCGTTGCGGCTGAATGAGACAAGGCCATGCGTTAACCCTCCACGGCGCGGCCGCGCTGCGGAAACAGACCGCGCGGACGTTTTTGAATAAACAGTATGATGGCGACCAGGATCAGGATCTTGGCCAGCATGGCACCGGCGACCGGCTCTAACAGCTTGTTAGCCACCCCGAGCGTCAAACCGGCAACCAGCGTGCCCCACAGATTGCCAACCCCGCCAAACACCACCACCATGAAGGCATCGATGATGTAGCTCTGACCCAGATTCGGCCCCACATTGGTCAATTGCGACAGAGCGACCCCGGCAATCCCGGCAATCCCCGAGCCCAGACCGAAAGTCAGTGCATTGACCCGGGCCGAACGCACCCCCATGTTGCGGGCCATGGCCCGGTTCTGGGAGACAGCCCGCACTTCCAACCCCAACCGACTGCGCTTGAGCAACCACATCAGTCCGGCAAATACCAGCAGACTGAAGCCGATGATCACCAAGCGGTTGAGCGTGAGGGAGAGAAAGTCGTTAATGACCCAGGTGCCGCTCATCCAGCTCGGCATCACCACTGTCTGATTCAGGGGCGAGAAGATGGAGCGCACCGCCTGCTGCAACAGCAGACTGATGCCGAACGTCGCCAGCAGAGTTTCCAGTGGGCGGCCATAGAGGAAACGGATCACCGAGCGCTCGATGAGAATGCCGACGGCCCCGGAGACCAGAAATGCTGCCGGTACCGAGAGCAACAACGCCAGGCCCGGTTGCTCCGGCAGCCATTGCTGCAATACGAAGGTGGTATAGGCGCCCAGCATCATCAGCTCGCCATGGGCCATGTTGATGACACCCATGACGCCGAAGGTGATCGCCAGACCGATCCCCGCCAGCACCAGCACAGATCCCAGACTGATGCCGAAATAGAGGGTCTCGATACCTGAGTAGAACTGTTCAGAATGCTGCAGACTCTTGAGCGCCTGCCCCGCCTGATGCCGCACCTGGGCATCGCTATCCGATTGCGCCAGGGATTTGAATCGCTCCAGCACGAGCGGATGACGCAAAGGAGCCAGCTGGTCGATTGCCGTCAAGCGCGCCTCACGCGTTGGCGCATCCAGTTGGCTGAAGGCGATAACGCCCGAGAGCCATTGTTTGACTTGCGGATCAGTTTCCTGACTCAAACGCTGCTGCAGGGGGGCCAGATGTTGTGACGATAACTTGCCCAGCATGGACTTGACCGCATCCAGACGCTTGTCCGCATCCGGATCGCTCAAGGCCAGTCCAGATGCCAGCGCCGCGAGCTGCTCGCGCAGTGCATTGTTAAGCCCGACCCGTTTAAAATCCCGTGGCTTGCCCTCTATGGCGGTACCACTTTGCAAGCCGATAAACCGGCTCTCCTCACGCACCACCAACTGCTGATCGGCCTTGCGATAGTAGAGGTTGCCACTATCCAAGGCGGTAAACAGGGTGGCGACATAGGGCTGGCCACTGCTGGCGAGCACACTAATCGCTTGCTCTTTTTCGGAGAAACTCTTCCCTGTCAGCACCACCAGAGCCTCATCCGGACTCATAGTGTCGGCTGCCAGGCTGGTTGGAACCCACAGGGAAAGGATCAGCCCGAACAGTGCCATCAGGCCATAGCGAAGATTGACGACTAGACCGCGAGCCCGTCGTCCCCTTCTGAGGTGGGGTACTTGCCTTATGCTCCATGCTTGCATCTTGGCGTCCTTCAGTTGAATGAAACGATATGATGAAACGCGATGAGGTGGATGGCTCAACGCCATCAGGCCTAACCGCCTCTCACCAGGAGGTACCCCCAGCTTTCGCGCAGGGATACCCGTTACTGCTTGTATCAGCCGCCGAGCCAACCCAGTGGCGCGACTCGGCGACTTTACCTCGACTTACTTGCCGCTACCGCCACACTTGCCGGTTTTGACATTGAAGTTGCCGCAGGCTAAGGGCTTGCGCCAATCGGCGATCAGATCCTTGGATCCCGGCAGATAATCGGACCACTCGTCACCCGCCACAGTACCCTTGGTTTCGGAGACTACTTCAAACTGGCCATCGTCCTGGATTTCGCCAATCAGCACCGGCTTGGTGATGTGATGGTTTGGCAGCATGGCCGCATAACCACCGGTCAGATTCGGTACGGCAACCCCGATCAGCGCGTCCTGTACTTGCTCCGGATCCGTGGTTCCCGCCTTCTCGACCGCCTTCAGCCACATGTTGAAGCCAATGTAAGTGGCTTCCATCGGATCATTGGTGGTGCGAGTCTCTTTACCGGTGAACTTGTGCCACTGCTCGATAAAGGCACTGTTCTCGTCGGACTCGACGCTCTGGAAGTAGTTCCAGGCAGCCAGGTGACCGACCAGCGGTTTGGTGTCGATACCGGAGAGCTCTTCCTCACCGACCGAGAAGGCAACGACCGGGATATCCTTGGCCGATACGCCCTGATTACCCAGCTCCTTATAGAACGGCACGTTAGCATCGCCGTTGATGGTGGAGACTACGGCGGTCTTTTTGCCCGCCGAGCCGAACTTCTTCACATCGGAGACAATCGATTGCCAATCGGCGTGGCCGAACGGGGTGTAGTTGACCATGATGTCGGAAGCAGGTACGCCCTTAGCCTTCAGATAGGCTTCAAGGATCTTGTTGGTGGTACGCGGGTAGACATAGTCAGTCCCGAGCAGAGCCCAACGCTTGACACCATTGGCCATCAGATAATCCACAGCAGGGATAGCTTGCTGGTTGGGTGCGGCACCGGTGTAGAACACATTCTTCGAGGATTCTTCACCTTCATACTGCACCGGATAGAACAGAATGCTGTTGAGCTCTTCCACCACCGGCAGCACTGACTTACGTGAAACCGAAGTCCAGCAGCCAAAAATGGCCGCCACTTTCTCTTTCTGGATCAACTCACGGGCCTTTTCGGCAAATAATGGCCAGTTGGACGCCGGATCCACGACCACAGCCTCGAGCTTCTTGCCCAGCACACCGCCTTTTTTGTTCTGCTCGTCGATCAGCATCAACATGGTGTCTTTGAGCGTGGTCTCGGAGATCGCCATGGTGCCGGAGAGCGAATGCAACACACCGACCTTGATGGTGTCATCGGCGGCAAACGCACCGGCAGAGGCCATGGCCAATGCCAAGAGGGACAGACGGGATACTTGCTTGAATGTTGTGGTTTTCATGAAACATCTCCTTGTTCAATGAAAGGTCTCCGCACAAACGCTTGTGGGGCTTACCTTGTTCGTAGGCACAGATGAGATCTGGCCCGCTACCATGTCGCGTTAGTTGGTCATGCACTCGTTATTGTCGGGATCGTCGTTATCGGTGAAGCAATTGAGCTCTCATCCTGCCGCTGACTCCGCTCGCGAGCGGCATGCAGCATATGCAGGGTGATTTTGCGCACCTCGGCCTTGCTGGCCTCGATGTGCGACTTCAGTAACCGCAGCGCTTCTTCGCTACGGCGTTTGAGAACGGCACCCAAGATGGCGCCATGCTCGCTGTAGGTGGCTGCAATCCGCGGCCCCTGGGTAAAATCCAGACGCCGGATGATGCGGATGCGTTCGCTGACACTCTGGTGCACCGCGGCCATTTCCCGATTGCCGGCCGCCGCCACCAGTAAACAGTGAAACTGCTCATCCAGTCGGGAGACCAGTTGGCCATCGGCCAGGCGCTCGGCTTCTGCCACCAACCAGGTCTGCTTGAGTTGCTCCAGCTCAGCTCCCTGTTGCAGGCCATCACATAAGCGCCGCACCGCCGCCTCCTCCAGCACGATGCGCAGATCGTAGAGATCCTCGAAGTAGGCAAAGTCGAAGGGGCGAACCTGCCAACCACTGCGGAAATAGACCTCCACATAGCCCTCTTGCTGCAAACGGTAGAGAGCATCGCGCACCGGAGTGCGGCTCACCTCCATGCGCTCGGCCACTTCGTTTTCACTGAAGCGATCTCCTGGCAACAGGGAAAAATTGAAGATCTGATCCTTGAGCTCGGCATAAACCCGATCCGCCATATTCACCGGTCTGGGTTTAGGCTCTCCCAATCTCCGCTTACGGGTTTGTTGCGATTCCATAGCCTTATCCTTATTTTGTGGCACCCGTGCCGATTGGTACCGATGGATCCCTTTAGTCCACCAGCTCCGGCTCACCGGCCTCGATATAGAGCAACGCATCGCCGGCCTGCACCGGACGCCCCGCCTTGCAGCTGATGCGGCTAACCACACCATCGACCGGGGCATGGATCGCAAACTCCATCTTCATCGCCTCGACAATCAGCAGCGCCTCACCGGCTTTCACGCTCTGCCCGGGCTCCACCAGAAGTTTCCAGATGTTGCCGCTGATATCGGCCTCGACGGCATGGTGATTTTCGGGGACCGCATCAGTCTCGCTGGTGATTTCGCCGAGCTCGGCCAGCTGCTGCTCTTCGCTCTGCCACAAGGCCACCTCACGGGTGAAGGCTTCCTGCTGGCGACTCTTGAACGCGGCTATGCTCTGCTGGTTGTCATGGATAAACTGCTCATAGGCCCCAAGGGAGAAGATCTCCTCCTCGATGCAGATCTGAGCCTTGCCCTCGCGGAACTGCTCGCGCAACACATCTAGCTCCGCCTCGCTGACCGGGTAGAACTTCACCTGGTCGAAGAAGCGCAACAGCCAGGGCTCACCGGCAGCAAACTGCGGGTTCTTCAGGAATTTGTTCCAGATTGGCAGGGTACGCCCCACCAACTGATAACCGCCGGGTGAGTCCATGCCATAGATGCACATATAAACGCCGCCAATACCCACGGTCCCTTCGGCGGTATAGGTACGGGCCGGATTGTATTTGGAGGTCAGCAGGCGATGGCGCGGATCGACGGGCACAGCACAGGGAGCCCCCAGATAGACATCCCCCAACCCCAGCACCATGTAGCGGGCATCAAACAGGATGTCGCGCACCTGCTCGCGGCTCTCCAGCCCATTGATACGCTGGATAAAATCGACGTTATTCGGTAGCCAAGGGGCCGTATCCCGAACCGACTGGCGGTAGCGAGCCACAGCATCCAGAGTGGCGGAATCTTCAAAGGCCATGGGCAGATGCACCACACGGCTACGAACCTGCAAGCTGCTGACCGGCGGCAGCAGGCTCTCACGCTCCAGCAAGGCCGCAATCAGATCTTGCTGATGGATCACCCGGCTGTCGTAGCGGATCTGCAAGGAGCGCACACCGGGCGCCAGTTCGGCGATCCCGGCTATTGGCGTGGCCTTGAGCGATTCCATCAGGGCGTGGATCCGCATCCGCAACCGCAGATCCAGCACGTTGTCGCCATACTCCAACAGCAGGTATTTATCACCCGCCTGCCGGTAAGCAACGCCGGGATGGTCGCCGCAAGCCGGTAAGGCATTGATCACGCAGGCCGAAACCGTGTGATCAGGCTGCAAGCTTGCCGGATGATGAGAGGGCAATTCAGGGTCCTGCAGAACGTCGATGGCGCCATCCCAGGCCAACTCACGGGCTAGAGCCTCATCAAAATTCATCGCTTTGAAACGGATCTTGTCGCCAGGTTTGACTTGGCCCACTTTCCACAGCTCGGCCTTGGCAATGGTCACCGGGCAGACAAAACCGCCCAGGCTGGGGCCGTCGTGAGTCAGGATCACCGGCATATCCCCGGTGAAGTTGATGCTACCGATGGCATATTCACAGTCATGAATATTCGAAGGGTGCAAGCCCGCTTCGCCACCGTCGGTACGAGTCCAGCTCGGCTTGGGCCCCACAAGACGCACCCCCAGACGGTTGGAGTTGTAGTGCACCTGCCATTCAGTAGCAAAGAACTGGTTGATAGAGTCGGTGGTGAAGAAATCCGGTGCACCATGCGGGCCATAAAGCACGCCAATTTCCCACACCAGAGCTCCCTCAACGGCTTCGGGGAACTCACCAAATCCGGGCTGCAGCAACCCGGGCAGGGTGCCGGTAAAAGGTTCAGTCTCTATCTGTGCGGCCAGAGGCAATACATCCCCAATCCGCAAGGGGCGACCGGCATGACCGCCAAATTGACCTAAGGCGAAAGTGGCTCGGCTGCCCAGATAGACCGGCAGATCCAGTCCACCACGGATCGCCACATAGCTGCGACACCCCTGGGCCACCTTGCCCAGCACCAGCAGTTGCCCGGCCTTGACCGCAACAGCACTGTGATAGGCCACCGGCTCGCCATCCAGAGTGGCAGGCGATGGGGCTCCAGTCAGCGCAATCACGGTATCGGTATGAAAACGCAGGCTGGGGCCAAGAATGGTGCACTCAAGTCCTGCCGCATCAGCACTATTGCCCACCAGGCGATTGCCTAAGCGGAAGGCTCTGTCATCCATAGGGCCGGAAGGCGGAACACCAATATCCCAGTAACCGACACGGCCTGGATAATCCTGCACCGTGGTATAGGTACCGGCGACAACCACCTCCACCGCAGCGGGCAAGAAGGTGACGCTATTGAGCGCTTGGGTGGCCACATCACCGGCCAGGAAGCGATCCCAACGGCTGATCTGGCGCAGATAATCCAGGTTGGTGGCGATGCCGCCAAGGCGCGTCTGAATCAGCGCCTGTTGCAGCCGCTCTATGGCCTCGGCACGGTCTTTCCCATACACAATCAGCTTGGCCAGCATGGGATCATAGTGGGCCGAGACCTCGGAGCCCTGCTCTATCCAGCCATCCACCCGCAGATCCGGCCCCTGGGGCGGGAATACCACCTCGGTCAGAGTGCCTGGTGAAGGTTGGAAGTTCTTCAGCGGATCCTCGGCATACAGACGGACCTCGATGGCCGCCCCTTGGGGCTCAGGCAACTGCTGCATATCCGGTGGTGTCCCGGCGGCAATCAGCAGCATCCACTCCACCAGATCGATGCCCGTCACCCGCTCTGTGATGGGGTGTTCAACCTGCAGACGGGTGTTGACCTCCAAAAAGTAGAAATCATCTCGTTGGCCGTCATAGATAAACTCCACGGTGCCGACCGACTGGTACCCCACCGACTGGCCCAGACTCACCGCTGCGGCCAGCATGCGCTCGCGCGTCACGGCCGGCAGACCTGGAGCGGGCGTCTCTTCCACCACCTTCTGGTTACGGCGCTGCAAGGAGCAATCCCGCTCACCCAGCGCCACGACTGTGCCCTGCCCGTCGCCTGCGATCTGCACTTCCACATGGCGGGCGGCTTCCACGAAGCGCTCGATAAACAAACCCGCATCGTTAAAGAACTGCTCCCCCAGCCGCTTGACCGAGGCAAACGCGTCTTCCAGCTCGGCCGGGCTATCACAGCGGGTCATACCGATGCCACCGCCGCCCGCCGTGCTCTTGAGCATCAGCGGATACCCAACCCGCTCGGCTTCGCTCAGCGCATGGGTGACCGAATCTAGCAAGCCTGAGCCGGGAGTCAGCGGTACCTGGGCCGCTTGTGCCAGAGCTCGCGCCTCATGCTTGAGGCCAAACTGCCGCAGTTGGGTCGGCGTTGGCCCGACAAAGACGATGCCCGCAGCGGCACACTGCTCGGCAAAACCAGCATTCTCCGAGAGAAAACCATAGCCGGGGATCACAGCCTCAGCACCAGTAGCCTTGGCAGCCGCCAGGATCAGATCGCCGCGCAGATAGCTCTCAGCCGGGCTATTGCCCCCTAAAGCGACGGCTTCATCGGCCAATTGCACCGCCAGGGAGTGGCGATCGGCATCGGAGTAGACGGCGACGCTCTTTACCCCCAGACGGCGCAGGGTTCGGATGATACGGACCGCGATTTCCCCGCGATTGGCAATCAAGACTTTGGTAAACATCGGCAAATTCCTTTTTAGTGAGCAGTGGCATTCAAGCTGCGGATAAAAGCCCGCCAGCCGCCAAATTCGGTGATGTTGCGGGCCTCGGATAGGGTGCCTGGCTCGCAGATAAATCCTTTGACCCGGCGGCCATCGGCCAGCAGCACGGTTCCCAGCCCCAGCGGCGTCGGGATCCCGGCCAGAAAATCGGCCCACTGACTCTTGGGCAGCGCCCAGAGCTCCAGCTCGATGGCGGCGGTGGCAGTTTCGGCCTCAGTAGCCGCGACCAGCGCCGGTTTGGGCGGTACACTCCCGGCCAAAGCGTAGAGTTGGTAGTGACTGGCACTGCGGGTACGCTCGAGCAGATAGGCGCCGCGGCTGGTCAACTCATGATTGAGCGGCATGCCGGAGAGATGAGCTCCCACCACGGCAATCGGGTAATAATCCGCGCTGCATGCCGCAGGTATACGCTCACCGGCTGGCGGCAAAGCACGAGCAGTCGCCCCCAATGGCAGCTGTAACTGCTGCTGCCAACGGTGACCAAACTCGGCCATGGCGGACTCCTGCCAGGCTGGCGCAATCAGGGTGATGCCGGCCGGTAAGCCATCGGCACGGAACCCGGCCGGTAGCGCCAGGGCGCTGCAATCGGCCAGATTGACGAAATTGGTATAGGCACCCAGCCAGGAGTTGACGGTGACAGGGGCCTCGGCCACCTGGGCCTGAGTTGGCAACAACGGCGCCGTCGGGACCAGCAAGGCATCAAACTCGTTAAAGACGTTCAAGATCTGACGCTGCAGCGCCATGCGCTGATATTCGGCCCTATGGGCCGCGGTGGCACTTTGTCCTTGGGCTTGGGCGACGATAGAGGCTACCGTCGGGTCCATCTGATCCGCCTGCTCGGCCATGAAGGACTCCAGCACCGCATGACGCTCCGCCACCCAGGGCCCCTCATAGAGCAAGCGCGCCAGAGCATACATGGGGGAAAAATCGATGGCAGTCAGCTCGGCGCCCTGAGCCCGCAGCTGATCACAGGCCTGCTCGAAGGCGGCTGCTTGTTGTGCATCGCCGTGCCACTCCATGACGCTTGGCAAGGCAAACCGGGGTCGAGGGCCCCAGCTAGAGCGCAGCGGCGTTACGGGTTGTGGACGGGAGTAGATATCGGTGGCATCGAAGGCACTCATCTGCGCCGCCAGCAACTGGGCATCCGCCACGGTCAGTGCAAAGATGGAGACGCAATCCAGGGAGCGGCAGGCGGGCAATACCCCTGTGGTGCTAAAGGCGCCGCGCGTCGGTTTCCACCCCACCAGATTATTAAATCCCGCTGGCACGCGACCGGAGCCTGCGGTATCGGTGCCCAAGGCAAAGGGCACCAGGCCGCGCGCAACCACAGAGGCAGAGCCCGAGCTGGAGCCGCCGCTGATATAGGCGCTATCGAAGGTATTGGCGACGGCGCCGTAAGGAGAGCGGGTGCCGACCAGGCCGGTGGCAAACTGATCCAGATTGGTTTTGCCCAGCACTATGGCCCCGGCGGCCTTCAGGCGCGCCACCACAGTGGCATCCTGGGTTGGTTGGTAGGCAAAGGCCGGACAGGCTGCTGTCGTGGTCAGCCCTGCAACATCAATATTGTCTTTCACCGCAAACGGAATGCCGTACAGAGGTAACCGGGAGAGATCCTGTTGCACCGCCGCCAGACGTCGGGCCAGATCGCTGAGTTGCTGCTCCAGTTGCTCCCGCGTGATGCGGCTGATCCAGGCGTTATCCTCCGGCGAGAGGCTCGCCACCAGGGGTGCCAGCAGTTCCATGACCTGAGCGCCCTGCTGGCGGTAAGCCTGTTGCCACTCTTGAATCGTCCATCCCGTTGTTTTCATCCCTGCACCCACTTAGCATTCCAACTTGTATACAAGCAGGTATTACAAGTCGCATGCCAAAAGCTGACTCAGGAATTAACTGATTTTTATATTGTTTAAATTCAATTAGTTATGATTGATAGCTAGGCAATTATTAGGAATATCCCCCGCAACAGGCGAGACATTCCTTTGCACTGAACTACGGCACAGTGAAATCTACTGGTGCGCAATAATAGGGAGGCAAGTGACTCTGCACCTAAATGGCGCAGCCATCTGGCATAATGGCAGAGACAAAAAAGCCGACGCAGTGGTCGGCTTGAAATTTCATTTTTTAGAACCAGATTGGTCGTCGCAACTTAGAAGCCCAAGGGCCAGGTGACGATATGATCTTCCCACTCACCGGCAAAGCGTTCGTGGATCACCTTATTGCGGATGGAATGACCAGCGGCATGCATGGCGGACCGGCTGCCAGTCAGCAGTGGATGCCAAACTGGTAAGGGATCGCCCTCTGCTAACAGCCGGTAAGCGCAGGTGGTTGGCAGCCAGTGAAATTCGGCAATCTTGTCGATAGTCAATTGCAGACAATCCGGCATCTTCTTGAAACGATTGGGATAGTCGCCGCACTGACAGGTCTTGAGATTCAACAGGTCGCAAGCGACGTTGGTGAAAATCAGCTCGCCACTGTCAGCGTCTTCCAATTTAACCAGACAGCACTTGCCGCAACCATCGCACAGGGATTCCCACTCGCTCTGGCTCATCTGCTCCAGGCTCTTGTTCTCCCAAAAGCGTTCATTTTCAGCCAACTGTGTCATGATTTCCCCACGATGCGATCCGCCAGATAGCCCACGGCGACCACAAAATAGTTAGAGCGGTTCCAGCCCATCAGCGCCTTGTAGTTGTCATAGGCCAGGTAAGCTCGGCCCTCTTTGTCATCGGGCATCACGAGTGACGCTTGTTGAACAACCGCTGGTAAGGATGAGCCATCCAGATTGACCACCCCCAAAGCGCGCCACTCACTCACCGGCTTACTGACCGTCAAACCAACCTGGGCCGGATCCAGGGTTTGCGGGGCGCGCACACGACGAGCCCAATTCTCTTCCCCTTTCCAGCCGTGCTGCTGCAGATAGTATGCGGCGGATGCGAACACATCGGCCTGGCTATGCCAGAGATCTTTTCGACCGTCGCCATCCTGATCCACGGCATAGGCGAGGAACGAGCTGGGCATGAATTGCACCTGCCCCATGGCACCGGCCCAGGAGCCCTTGAGAGTTTGCGGTGTAGCATGGCCCTGTTCAATGATGCGCAGGGCAGCAAACAGCTCCTTTTTAAAGAAGGCTTCGCGGCGCCCTTCATAAGCCAAGGTGCTTAATGCCGAGATCAGTGAATACTTACCGGTCAACTTACCAAAATTGGTTTCTATGCCCCACAGAGCAACGATAAAACGCGGTTGCACGCCGTATTGCTCGCCGATCTGCTGCAACAAGGCATAATGCTTACGGTATAACTGCTGAGCCTGACGTACCTTCCATTCCGGCACGGCCTTGGGGAGATATGTATCCAGCGTCAGTTTGAATTCCGGCTGATTGCGGTCATTCTTCACGGCGCGTTCGATAAAGCGCACATCGACAAATGAGGCATCCACGGTCGCAGCCGAGATCCCTTGCGTCCTGGCCTCTTGTTTCAAATTCTGCACATAGTCGGGAAATGAAATAGCAGGCGATGCCTGCAAGGAGGTGACTGACAGCAAGCCAGCCACGAGCAATAGTTTGTTCATCAGACTTTATCCAGTCCTAGCTGTTGGCGATGCTGTTTGAGCAAGTCCGGCTCTGGCGGCGGCAGTTGCAGAAAATAACCCTGGGTCGCAAGAGCCTCCAGCAACCGTTCTGGTTCGACAAACGCCAGTGGACGAGTCTGTTTGAGTGAAAGCAACATGACGAATTGCGGCTTGCCGAAAACAGTCAGCAAGGAGTCAGGGATGCGTGAAAAATCATCGCGACGCTCCACGAAGAGATAGGTAGCGTCTTTTTTTGGACTTTTATATACGGCACAGATCATGGATCGCGTTAAAATTCACGGGGTTTATTGCCTGAAATGGTGGCTGACTATACCATGTGGAACTCAATAACTATAAGGGTTTTCCTCGTCAACGGAGTGCTGTAAATGGCCGATACCGGCATTGAACTCAAGGGTAGTACTTTCACCCTGTCTGTCTTGCATTTGACGGATACAGATCCACAGCAAATCAAGGAATTGTTGGAAACCAAGGTGGCGCAAGCCCCCCAGTTCTTCAACTTTGCCCCCCTCGTGGTGAACGTCGAACGTTTGGAAAACACTCCTGATTTTGAAGCTTTGAAAGAGACCATAGAGCGGGAAGATTTCGTTCTGGTTGGCGTCAGTGGTGCCCGCGATGAAGCCACCAAGGTAGCCGCCAAAGCGGCAGGGCTCGCGGTCATGACCGCTGGCAAGGTGATTACACCATCAGCACCTGAACCTGTCGTCACGGCCGAAAAAGATAATGAACCGACTGTGACTCCGACCCGGGTGCATCATGGTAATGTCCGCTCTGGACAACAAATTTACGCTGCGGGTGGCTCTTTGGTCATCATCGGCACCGTAGGTAATGGCGCAGAAGTCATTGCCGACGACAGTATCCATATTTACGGTTCACTGCGAGGTCGTGCTCTGGCTGGTGCCCGAGGCAATACCCAGGCTCGCATTTACTGCCAGGGGCTGGATCCCGAATTGGTTTCCATCGCTGGCACCTACCAGCTTAGTGACGCGCTTCCAACGGAAATGACGGGACAAAACGTTTATATCCGTTTGGAGCAAGATAAGCTTATCTTCGAAAAATTGCAGTCTTAACGGTTTACAAGGAAAGCACCCATGGCTCGTATTATCGTCGTAACTTCGGGAAAAGGCGGCGTTGGTAAGACCACCAGTAGTGCTGCCATCAGCACTGGGTTGGCGCAGCGCGGATACAAAACGGTGGTCATTGACTTCGATGTCGGCTTACGGAATTTGGACCTCATCATGGGGTGCGAACGCCGTGTCGTATATGACTTCGTCAATGTCATCAATGAAGAAGCAAATCTGAATCAGGCCCTGATCAAAGATAAGCGTGTGGAGAATCTGTTCATTCTTCCCGCCTCGCAGACTCGCGACAAGGAAGCACTGAATCGCGAAGGCGTCGAGCGAGTGATTGGCAAGCTCAAGGATATGGGGTTTGACTATATCCTCTGCGACTCCCCGGCTGGCATCGAAACTGGCGCCTTGATGGCACTCTATTTTGCCGATGAGGCGATCGTCACCACCAACCCGGAAGTTTCATCCGTGCGTGATTCGGACCGGATCCTGGGGATCCTGGCCTCCAAATCTCGCCGTGCCGAACTGGGTCTGGAGCCTATCAAGGAGCACTTGTTGCTGACCCGTTACTCGCCTAATCGGGTCAATCGGGGCGACATGTTGAGCGTGGAGGATGTGCAGGAAATTCTGGCTATTCCACTGCTCGGGGTGATCCCTGAATCCCCTTCCGTCCTGCGCGCTTCTAACGCAGGTGAGCCGGTTATTCTGGACGCAGAGTCCGATGCCGGTCAGGCCTATGACGACGCAGTTGCCCGTCTTCTCGGTGAGAAGCGTGATTTTCGCTTCCTGGTCGAGGAGAAGAAAGGCTTCCTGTCTCGCTTGTTTGGGAGCTAAGCCATGTCCTTACTCGATTTTTTCCTGCGTCCGCGCAAAGATAACACCGCCCGGGTTGCCAAAGAGCGCCTGCAGATCATCGTTGCCCATGAACGCAGTACCCGGGGCGGCCCGGATTATCTGCCACAACTGAAACAGGATCTGCTGGATGTGATCCGCAAATATGTGGAAATCAGCCCGGATCAGGTCAGCGTCCAGCTGGATAAGAAAGATGACTTGTCCGTTCTGGAGCTCAACATTATGTTGGGTGGCGAACGTAAACCCGGTGATGACAGCGATGATTAATTTCTGAAGCACCGGCAATAGAAAAAGCGCGGAATTCCGCGCTTTTTTATTGGTTCGCTCATGGCTTGGTTATTGGGTCAAATCACCCAGCAACTCTTTGCGCCACCCCGTTAACAGACGTGGCATTTTACCATCCTGTTTCTGTTCGTCGGCACATTTCCACAGCCAGCTCAGGTATTGATGGATGGTCTTTTTCGAGGCTAACAACTCCACCGGTAAGCGCTGTGCATTGGCCACGGCTTCCACTTTAGCCCGCAGACGCTTGAGTTCCGATTTATAGTGCGGGAAATCGACTAACCGCTGCAACCGCTGAGGCCAGCTCTGGGGATCACTATTCTGGGCCTCCTCAATCAGGCGCAATAGTGTCTTGCCATGATTACGGATCTCCGGTTGTAACAGACCCAGTTGTTCCAAATCCCGTAATGTCTTCGGCATCCGCTCGGCACATTTGAACAGGTGTAGCTCTTTGACCACAAAATTTAACGCCAAGTCCCGGCGTTTGGCCTCACTCTCGCGCCACATCGCCAGCCGTTGCAGTACCGCCAATTCCTGACGACCCAACTGCCAGGCATTGCCAATATCCTTATACGCTTGCTCACTCAGCTCCTGGGGACGTTTGCGCTCCACCAGCGCGGCACACTCCTCTTCGAACCAAGCGATGCGCCCTTCATGCTGCAAACGTTCCAGCAGTTTTTCATAGATAGGGAGCAGGTAGAACACATCAGCTGCCGCATAATGCAACTGCTTTTCCGTCAGGGGCCGCGCCAACCAGTTGGTCCGAGCCTGATCTTTATCCAACGTCACCTGCAGCAACTCCTGGGTCATGGCATTGAAACCAATCGATAGCCCGGAGCCAGTAAACGCCGCCGCCAACTGGGTATCATGGGTATGAAACGGCATGGCCCCCGCTTCATGATGGATCAACTCCAGATCTTCACTGGCCGCATGGAGTACAGTGATTTGATCGGGCCGTTGCAACACGCGCCATAACGGTGATAGATCGGGGATCGCCACCGGATCAATCAGTGCCAATTGTTGACCATCAAATAACTGGACCAAGCCCAGCTGGGGATAGTAAGTGCGGGTTCGAACGAATTCAGTATCAATCGCCAGAGGCGCGGCGCCCAATTCGGCGCAAAAGGCGGCAAGCGCCTCGGCGTGGATAATAGTTTGGTAGTGCATGGTCAATCCATGTGGCTTGAAACAACGAGCGGTGGTCGCAATACCGTCTCAAGGGGCCGTCGGTTTGACACTTTCATCGCGTAAGACACGACGCAATATCTTGCCGACATTCGATTTAGGCAATTCTGCGCGGAATTCTATCAGCTTCGGCACCTTGTACGCAGTCAAATGTTTACGGCAATGGGCAATCAGGGTGGCCTCATTCAACGAGGCATCACGCTTAACCACATAAATCTTCACCATCTCACCGGTTTGTGGGCTGGGGACGCCAACCGCCGCCACCTCTAACACCTTGGGATGCATGGCGACTACATCCTCGACTTCATTCGGATACACATTGAACCCGGAGACCAGGATCATATCCTTCTTGCGATCGACGATGCGGATAAAACCCTGTTCTTGCCACACCACCACATCCCCGGTACTCAACCAGCCATCTTTCATGACTTCCGCCGTCGCCTCCGGCCGTTGCCAGTACCCCTTCATGACCTGGGGACCCCGGATCTGCAATTCGCCGGATTGCTCCAGCGCCAGTATCTCCCGCCCCTCATCATCAACGATCCGCGCCTCGGTGGAACAAACCGGCAGGCCAATTGAGCCGTTATACCCTTCCAGATCATAAGGGCAGACCGAGACCAGGGGTGAGCATTCGGTCAAACCATAGCCCTCGAGTAGTTTAGTGCCAGTGATGGTTTGCCAACGCTCGGCCACCGCATGCTGCACCGACATACCCCCACCAATCACCAAGCGCAAATTGGGCATCGGCTGCTGACAAAATGTCTCATTATTCAACAACGCATTGAATAACGTATTAACCCCTATGATGCAGGTCGGCTGATATTGTTTCAGTTCACTGACAAAACCGGGAATATCCCGCGGATTGGTGATCAGCAGGTTGCAGCCACCCAAGCGCATGAACAACAAGCCATTCACCGTCAGCGCAAAAACGTGGTACAGCGGCAGAGCCGTGACCACCAACTCCTGTCCCTGGTGCAGTACCGGGCCATACACCCCCAGGCACTGCTCGACATTGGCCAGCATATTGCGATGGGTCAGCATGGCGCCCTTGGCCACCCCGGTCGTGCCACCTGTGTATTGCAAGAAGGCAATATCCCCGGGCTGGATCCGTGGTTTGATATATTGCAAATGCTGGCCCTTATTCAAAGCGCGCTGAAACGAGATGGCATTGGGCAAGTGATACTTGGGAACAAGCTTCTTGATGTATTTGACGACGAAATTCACCAATGTGCCCTTGGCAAACCCGAGATGATCGCCCATGCGAGTCAGGATCACATGCTGCACGCCAGTCTTGAACACCACCTGCTCCAGGGTGTTGGCGAAATTAGATACAATCACGATGGCCTTGGCACCCGAGTCTTTCAGTTGGTGTTCCAACTCTCGGGGGGTATACAAGGGGTTGACGTTCACTACTATGAGGCCGGCACGCAAGACCCCGAACAAGGCTATTGGATACTGCAACAGATTGGGCATCATCAGAGCAACCCGATCCCCTTTCTGCAATTTCAATTTGTGCTGTAGATAGGCGGCAAAAGCTCTGGATTGTTGCTCTAGGCCACGGTACGTCAGAGTCTGCCCCATATTGAGATAGGCCGGCAGATCGCCATATTGTGCGGCAGACGCCTCAAACATCTCCACCAACGAGGGATAGATGTCAGGATTGATCTCGGCCGGAACTCCTGCGGGATAACGCTTCAGCCAAAACTTTTCCACGATGTACTCCTGCTCTTCTTCATCGCCCAGAGGTGAATTAAACACATGTTTAACTCCTGCACTAAGGCTAGTTGTTAATCAGCTGTTAACAAGCAACGCGAGCGAAAATCTCTCGCCGCAAAAAACCGGGAATTTTACTGGGATCTGCCGGTTGGTCGATAAAATTCCGCAGAATTTCCCCAACTTTGCCGCACAAATCCGCACTTGCACGGAATTTCACCAGTCAGGGAACTTTTAGCAGACCGGCTGAAAATGTTGCTGCAGACGAGTAACCGTTTGCTGGATCAGCGGGGTGATATCGCGCAGTAACGGCACGGCCGTCTCGGCGTGTGCGAGCCGACAAGCCGACTCCAACGCAGAGGCGGCATGAAACAAGGCCATAGCACCCAAGGCACCGGCACTGCTCTTGATGGCATGTGCTGGCGCTACGGCCGCCTGCAGATCCATGGCGTTAAGCGCGGAGTCGAGCGCCTTGCCATGCACCCCGACCTCCTGAATAAATAACTCCACCACCTGCAGGAGAACTTGTGGCGTGGTTTCCTGCTGCAAGCCATCGAGTATGCTGAGCTCCAGGATCGGATAGGTGATCCAGAGTGGCGGCGATTCAGGTACTGGGTGAACAGCGAGCGGAGCCGACGCTAACCATCGGCTGACCACTTCCTGCAGTCGTTCCCGTTGCAGCGGCTTGCTCAGATAATCATTCATTCCCGCCGCCAGGCAGCTAGCTCTGTCCTGCGCAAGGGCATGAGCGGTCATCGCCACGATAGGCAGTTGCACATAGTCGGCACCCAACTGACGGATCCGCTGGGTCGCCTCCATACCATCCATTCCCGGCATCGAAATATCCATCAAGACCAGATCGAACATCTGATGTTGCACCGCAGCAATCGCCTGCGCCCCGCTCTCGGCAACGGTCACCTGACAACCCAGTTTTTCTAATAACGCACAGGCCACCATCTGATTGGTCGGACTATCTTCCACCAAGAGAATATTTCCGCCCGCAGTCGGCAGAGGCAGAGACTGGGGTGCAGTCAGAGTGCGAGAGGTCAGCACCGGGAGTACAAACCAAAAACGACTTCCCTCTCCCAGGCAGGAGCTCATCCCCAAGGAGCCCTTCATGCCATCCACTAGCCGAGCCACAATCGCAAGGCCAAGGCCAGTCCCGCCAAAGCGGCGGTTTAGACCAGAATCCAGCTGATGAAACTCCTGAAATAAACCCGCCTGATGCTCCTCGGCGATACCAATTCCGCTATCTTCCACCATGAAACGCAATTGCTGCGCTCCAGGGGCTAGAGGTTCTGGAGTCACGGTGACGCGAATGAAGCCGTGATCGGTAAACTTGAGAGCATTCGATAGCAGATTGTGCAAAATCTGCCGCAGACGGGATGGATCCGTCTCAATCACCTCCGGTAACTGTGGATCCAACTTAAACTCGAAGCTCAATCCCTTCTCGGTTGCCTGTTTGCCATATAAATCTCGCACCCCATCCAGGAGCGAGCCCAAGTGAAAGGGCTCGGGGATGAACTCCAGCTTCCCAGCTTCGATTTTTGAAAAATCCAACACATCATTGACCAATTGCAGTAACGCCTGCCCTCCCGAGCAGATGCCGTTGAGCAGGCGATGCTGGTGATCGCTGAGCTGGGTTTCAGCCAGGAGTTCGGAGAGGTTGAGTACCGCATTGAGGGGGGTCCGGATCTCATGGCTCATGGTAGCCAGAAAATAACTTTTCGCCTTATTCGCCGATTCAGCCTCGTCTCGCGCCTTGGCCATGGCATGTTTGGCAATCCGGAGCGAGTCATATTGCTCGCAGGCCTGGATGGCGAAAGCCAGCTTATCCACCAGCGGGCCGACCTCCATATACAACGGATAGGCAAACGCATTGCTACGCCCTAACAGGAGAATGCCGGTTTCTTTGAGGCGCCAGGCATAGTAAAGATGCTGTTCAGCTTGCTCCATGAGCGGGATGGCAAATGCCTGACCCGAGGTATGCAAGTCGATGGCCTTGGCCATGGCCTGATGCAAACCACGGTTGCGCATAGCCGCATGGGGCAATATGCATTTGGGGGTGAAGAAACCACATTCTCCATCCTGCAAAAGGACGGCCGCCGTACAACAACCCAAACCACGGACAAAGATAGGTAAACACTCCCGCAGCATGTCTCCCAGATCAAGGCTGATGCCAATCGACATCGCGATCTCGTGCAGAACTTCCTGTTCGATCAGACTGGTATTGGCCATGTTCAGAGCAACCCCACAACCGATGTCTTGTTAAACAACTCCAGATAATCTTGACCGCTGTTGGCGATCTCTCCCAAAGTCAGCGCCCCCATCATCGGCAACCCACTCTGACGCACCGCCGCCATTTCTTGTGAAAAATCAGCCCCTAAAAACAGGGAGCGAGAGACACAATTGACAAATAGCATGGCTCCGGGGCTGGCATGACCAAATGATGCCGATGCCAGCTCACTGGCTTGGCGTGCAGCCTGGATCAGCTCTGCAGCTTTACCATGCATCACATGCACATAGGCGCCTCGCCGTACCTCGCCGACACATAACAGGCTGCCGTCAAGACACTGCACCGGATCCCGGATCACCATCTCCTGACCCAGTTTGGCAATACCAAACGGGTAGGCTTTGGCCAGATCACGAAAACTGGATCCCGCGAACGAGGCTCCGGCATGGGACTCAACCACCTGCCGATACACCTCGAACGCCGGTATCCAATCCAGAGAGATAATCCGATTACCATCAGCTTCAGTAACCTTGAAAGCCCCGGAGATCGGTTGCCAACCATGAGCCACCCCAACACCGCTATGACAACGCGCCAGAGCAAGAACAGCCGCATTCTGCAGCACTCCCAATGGCGTTATGACACAAGGAATAGACTCAAAAGATGCGGTTCCACACCCACCGCCAATGTAATTGAGCTCCAATCCATATTGATTGAACAGAGCCGCAATCAGTTTGTTGATCTGACTGGAACAACCGTCAACAAAGGTAAACAGCGTTTCGCGCGCGCCATCATCCAGCGACAGGGCCTCCTGCAAGGAAGCTTCCAGGCTCTCCTGATGCAAATCCTCAAGAACCGCCCAACGAACCTCACAGCTCAGCCCCAGCATCACGGCTCCGGTGCCATACTGCTCGCCTTCCCACATCACAGATGGAAATATGCCCCCAAAAATCGGCTTGTTGGCATGCTTGAGCAACGGCTCTAGGGACGAAACCGGGAATGTATTCCCGGAGGCGACCATGAGCAAAATACCATTCACATCCGACCTGGCTAGCAGGCTGCGAAGATGGTGCTCTATGTCGGCTAAAGAATCTTCAGCTACACACGCGATCTGCATAACCACTCCTTGCACTGACTCATTCATAGCCTCAGATCATCCCCATGTGGACTAACTCATGCCCATGTTATTGTTTCACCCATAGTCGACAATCCCGCCACTAAACCTTGTCATTTTTCAGACAGGATCACATCTGGCCGCAGGATTTGATGAGCACACCCCAATCTGCGATTCGCGATCTGTCACTGCAATTTGCAATTTGCAGCGGCGTCCACTCCGCCACTCTTGCATCCGAAATCGTTATCCCTCTGAAATATAACTATTAATTTCACCATTCCATCTTGGCATCATTCCTGCCTAACCCTGTCTACCCCGCTTCATCACTAGCGGGATTGGGGGCACATATGAAACAAAAACGAGATCTGATTATTATCGCTACCGATTGGCTCAGTTGCCCAGCTTCCAGCCGGGAGCTGTTTTTACGCCTAGCCAAGAATCGCAAGGTATTATGGGTTGCAACCCGTGCCGGATCCGAGACTGCACCATCCCCCATCTACCATCTGAATCTTCGCTCGCCATTCGGCAGCGACATCTCTTGGTTGCAGGGGCTGCGTCAATTCTGGCTGGCGAAGCAAATTCGCGATACTCAGCACTACCTGAACATGCATGCCCCTGTGTTGGTATTTTTAAATCCGGATGCCAACCGTCTGGCAGAAAATCTGGGGATTCAATCGATCGTCTATTATCGGGATGAATACTCGCTCCCCCAGCCGGATGACGATTCGGCGCAGTGGCTTGAAACGCAACTGATAGCCAAAGCCAGTCTGCTGATTGCCCCCTCCCGGCAACAGGCGGCCAAGTTACCCGCCTACAAGACGGTGTTGCTAGATCATGAAAACAAGACCTCCTGGCAATCTCGTCCTCGTGACCTGCCCAAGGGACGCCCCATCATCGGTTTTCATGGCCCCTTGTCGGAACAACTGGACTGGGAATTACTGGAAAGCGCCGCTAAACGCCGTCCCGACTGGTATTGGGTGTTGATCGGCCCCCGTCAGAGTCCGCAACTGGATCGCCTGTTGCAGCAACGTAACGTGTTCTGGCTCGGAGAAAAGAGTGTCGAACAGTTGCCAGCTTATCTGCAACACTGGCAAGTCACCTTATTGCCTTACCACAACACAGCAGAAATTTGCCAATGTCCTCCCTTGCAACTGGAGTGGGCCTTGCGCAGTGATACTCCTTTAGTCGTGACGGCTCATTTTAAGGGGCTTCCGTGTTTCAAACCCTTGCTCAGCCGGATCAATACCATGCATGAGCTGTGCGAATTACTCCCTATAGTCGGAGGGCCGCCACCCCATCCTTCGCATGCCCCGGTGATGCCGCCTATTGGCTCGGGTCTGGAACAAAGGCGCAGCTCACCCCCAGGATCTTGTACGAAACATTGGGACGCCGATGAATTGGGCTTGCTCCTCGATAGCATGCAATGACAAGGGCTGATTGCCCTCGTCCGGTTAATGCTCCTCTGACTCCCATGCCAGTCGTTTGCGATAGATGGTCGAGGGACTCAACTCCAGCAGGCTAGCAGCCTGGGGGATGTTGCCCCCGCATTGGTTAATCGCATGTTCGATAGTCTCTTTTTCCACCAACCACATGGGGCGGATCGGTGAGTCTGCGACGGGTAACTCAGCGGGAGCTTCCCGTGTGAAACGCTCACTGGGGATCCATTGATTCAAGGGTGGCGGTAGCATGCCCGGTTGCACCACATCCCCTTCATGCAACACGACAATATTGCGCACCACATTCTGCAACTGTCGAACATTGCCCGGCCACGCATAGCCGAGCAGTATGGATTCAGCTTCATGACTAAAACCGGTGAAGTGCTTGCCCTCTTCGGCAGAAAACTGGCGGAGAAATTGCCGAGCAATCTGTAACACATCCTCACCCCGCTCCCGCAACGGTGGTAGCACCACCGGGATCACGTGCAAACGATAGTAGAGATCTTCACGAAAACGTCCGGCTTGCACCTCGACCAGGGGATCCCGATTGGTCGCACACACAAAGCGCACGTTCACAGTATCCAGCTTGCTACCACCAACCCGCTGATAACTCCCGGTCTGGATAAACCGCAGCAGCTTGCTTTGCAAATCCAACTCCATCTCGCAAATTTCATCTAGGAACAGGGTCCCGCCGTCCGCACGCGCCGCGGCCCCCAGCCGATCGGCGAGCGCACCGGTAAATGCCCCTTTCACATGACCGAAGATTTCGCTTTCGATCAGATCCCGCGGAATAGCGGCACAATTGAGCACCACCAGCGGCTGATCGCGGCGCGGGCTGAGCTTATGCAGAGTTTCGGCACACACCTCTTTACCGGTGCCGCTTTCCCCGGTGATAAAGACAGTGGCTTTACTCGGGGCCGCGCTTTCCAGCATATGGTAGACCCCTTGCATGGGCAGGGAGCCGCCTATAAAGCCACCGAACTCATTCCGGTCATAGTTGGCGCGATAGGTCTCGACCAGATAGGTGAGTTGCTGGTGGCGGGCCGCGTTACGCGCCGTGGTGCAGAGTCGTTTGCCATCAAATGGCTTGGTGAGAAAATCAAAGGCGCCCTGACGCATGGCATCGACCGCGATATCTACCGAGCCATGGGCTGTCACCATCACCACGGTACAGGGAATATGCCGTTCATTGATAAAGCGCAGTATCTCCATCCCCGAGATATCCGGCAGTTCCAGATCCAGCAGTACCACCTGGGGCAACTGTTTTTCCAGTTGCTCGAGAACCGGTAGTCCCTGAGCAAAATGCACCACATCAAACGGTTCACTGCGCAGATAATCCTGATACAGCAAGGCGAGTGTCAGGCTGTCTTCAACCAAAAAAATCAGGGGACGAGAAGAGGTCACGACGATGCTCCGGTCAACAGGTTGCTCTATTGGGTCTAACAGAGAGTAGGAGCAACAACAAGCAAGAGCCGCGTCTTATTCTGCTTGTGTTAATGGGATCATAGTTGGCCGTGACCTCGCCAACCGTTGTTTCATGCGGCCAGTGGCAAGCTGTAGCGATTGGTACCCACCGCGCGTTGATAGCGTAATGCCGGAAGAGTGACCCTCAGCAACGCCAAGCCATAGCCCGAGACTCGCAGCCTCGTACCCTGATGCCAGGTTCGGTAGGCCAGATGAGCGTGCCTGATGGGATCAAAGGCGCCACCGTCATCTTCCAACTCCAACCAGATGACCTTGTGTTGCCGGCACAGGACGAGATGCATTCGATGGGCTGATGGCTTGGCGTGGCGCACTACGTTGGTCATCAGCTCGCTGATGCCCAGCAGTAACTGTTGCTGGCAGTCAGGCGCCATGCCCAGAGTCACCAGCATAGTCGCCAACTCCTGGCGCAAAAAACGGATCCCCTGGAGTGTCGCGCAACCGTGGCACTGCCAGATGAGCTGCGCATCAGGATACACGCTCATACGGTACCATCCGTTATCCCCTGCTGATAATCGGTCACCGAGCCATAGCAGGGCACACTGCGGTCGATATGCAGCAGTCGCAGCAGCTCTCTGGGTTGCCCGGGTTTACACACCAGATGCAGATAACAACCGGCGTTGAGCAATCGTTTGTAGAGAAACACCAAGGCTCCGATGCCGGATGAATCAATGAAGTGCACTTGGCTCATATCGACCAGCACCTCTTCCGCGCATCCCGGCATGCGTTCCAGGATCGGCGTTAACTCTTCACAGGCCAGAGCATCAAAGTCCCCTTCCAGAGTCAGGACTTGAGTCGACTCCAAAAAGGACAGCTGGTTTTTCATGATGAACCTCCACGAGTACGCAGTCAGTCTGCGCTTTGCTTGCCAACTCCTGAGGCTATCGCAAAGGTCATGCCAGGCCCCAAAGAGCTGTTTCGGGGAATATTGATCCCCAAAAAGCCTCCGGAGAGGCTTTTTGCTGTGCAAATTGCAACACCAGGACCCTCGAGCTGCATTTTGCAACGTCAGAGCACTAAACGTCAGAGCACTAAACGTCAGAGCGCTATGAGTTATCGACTCCAGTCCCGCGCACTGGCTTCACGCCAGATCACCTCCAAGCCAGCATCGCGAATCGAACGGGCCACTCGCTGGGCAGGACGCTCGTCATGAATGGCAAATTGCTCCAACTCTTGTTGAGGGCGAACATACCCCCCCGGTTGGGTACTGGAGCCCGCGCTGACGCTGGTGATCCCCAACGGGATCACGCCATCACGAAACTCAGCCGACTCCCGGGTCGAGAGCGAGAGCTCCAACTCGGGATCCAGCAACCGCCAGGCGCAGATCAGTTGCACCAGTTGCCGATCGCTCATCGGATGTCCCGGATTGAAACCGCCGGTACAGGGACGCAATCGGGGAAACGACATCGAGTAGCGGCTGGTCCAGTAGCGTTTGCGCAGATACTCCAGATGATGGGCCAGCATCAAGGAGTCGGTGCGCCAATCAGCAAGCCCGAGCAGGGCGCCCAGCCCGATCTTGTCGATGCCAGCCGCACCGAGGCGATCCGGAGTCTCCATCCGCCAGCGCATATCCTGCTTCTTGCCCCGCAGGTGATGCTCGGCGTAGGTGGCTTGATGGTAGGTCTCCTGATACACCATGACCGCATCCAGTCCCAATTCAATCAGCTCTTGATACTCCTCCGTGGCCAGCGGTTGAACTTCCATCATCAGGTAGCTGACATAGGGTTTGACGACCGGCAACATGCGCCGGAAATAGTCCATGCCGCCCTTGGTCTCATGCTCGCCGGTGACCAGCAGTAGATTCTGATAGCCCATCTGCTGGATCACCGTGCATTCGGCACGAACTTCCTCCTCATCCAGGACTTTGCGCTTGAGTTTATTGCTCATGGAAAAACCGCAATAACTGCAGTCATTGGCGCATAGATTGGTCAAATAGAGCGGCAAATACATGCTGACGCCCTGTCCGAAGCGCTGCCGCGTCAATCGCTCCGCCTCGGCCGCCATCTGCGGCAAAAAAGGCTCGGCAGCAACCGAGATCAGCGCGGCAAAATCGGCTAGATCCCGGCGCTCGCGATACAAGGCCCGCTCGACATCCGCCGGGGTTGATTCCGTGATGGCCTGCTGCAACCCTGTCCAATCCAGCTGTTGCCAGATATCGTAAAAGCTCATCGCCACTCCTCAGCTTAAGGAAGCCAGAAAACTACTCAATGGGCTGGATGCCTCGGCCACCACGCGCCTCGACGCCAGACCCGCCTCATAGGCCAACCTTCCGGCCTCGACTGCTAGACGAAACGCCTGCGCCATCTGCTGCGGCTGGCTGGCGACGGCAATCGCGGTATTGACCAGGACCGCATCCGCCCCCAGCTCCATGGCCTCGGCCGCATGGGAAGGAGCCCCAATGCCAGCATCAACCACCACCGGAACGCCAGATTGTTCGATGATAATTTTCAGCATCTCCCGGGTGCTGAGCCCCTGATTTGAGCCAATCGCTGCCCCGAGTGGCATCACAGCCGCACACCCCACCGCCTCCAGATGCTTGCACAACACGGGATCCGCGCTGCAGTAAGGCAACACCACAAAGCCATCGGCCACCAGTTGCTCGGCGGCTTGCAGAGTGGCAAGGGGATCGGGCATCAGGTAGCGCGCATCGGGATGGATCTCCAGCTTCACCCAATTCGTCCCGAGGGCTTCACGGGCCAGATGGGCGGCATAGACAGCCTCTTTTGCCGTTCTGGCTCCGGAGGTGTTCGGCAGCAGATGTACCCCCAGTTGCGTCAAGGGCGCCAGGATCTGCTCGTCCTGTCTCTCCAGTTGAACCCGGCGCAAGGCCATGGTCACCAGCTCAGAGCCGGATGCAGCAATGGCGCTCGACATCATCTGTGCCGAGGCAAACTTACCCGTCCCGGTGAAGAGCCGGGAGCCGAATCGTCGACCGGCAATAATCAGCGGTGTTGTCCTTGATTGATCAGTCATGGTTAGCCTCCTGCGATCGCTTGGAACAGTTCAACCTCATCCTCTGGCGCAACAAGCCGTTGCGCCCAGGTTGAACGCGGTACCACCTGTTGCCCGATGGCAACGGCCACCCCCCCACGTATTGACGCGGTACAACTGCCGTCTGATTGCGCCGCCTCGGGTATTGGGGTGATATAACCCTCCTGCCGCAGTAACGTTTCCAGCGTCAGTTCCGGTTGCCAAACCCGAGGTTGGCCATTCAATACAAAGTTCATCGGCGGTACTCCATCGATTCTGTGGCTATCGGCATTGCATGGTTCTTCTTGGTGGGAGGATTCGGTGACCGACAGATCGGACAGCAGGGATCGGCCCGCAAGCCGACGCGCTGCCAACGGCCACTGAGGGCATCAATCTGCTGCAGGTGCCCGACTGCCGGGCTCGAAAGGCCGAGCAGGAATTTCATTGCCTCCAGTGCTTGCAGTGCACCGACCATACCGGCAAGCGGCCCGATAATTCCGGCACTCTGACAGTTCAAGATGGGCTCCTCCTGCAATGGATACAGGCAGTGGTAACAACCAGGATCATGCTCGTTTGCCGAGATGGCACTCGCGCGATAATCGAACAACAGCAAGGAGCCTTGCCAACCCGAGACGGCGGCACTGAGCAGCGGGATCTGCAGCTCAACGCAGCAGCGGTTGAGTAACTGGCGCGTGACCATGTTATCGGAGCAGTCCAGTACCAGATCGACGGCTTGACCATCTGGTTGTAACAGCTGCTTGCCATTTGACTCAGCAAAAGCGGTAACGGCATAACATCTGATATTCGGATTAAGCTGTGCCAGACGCTTGCGGGCAGCATTGCGTTTGGGTTGCTGCAGATCGGCAGAGGTATAGAGGATCTGGCGCTGCAGATTGCTTGTCGCCACCACATCATCATCACTCAGCCAGAGCTGGCCCACGCCACCTGCGGCCAAATAGAGGGCCGCCGGTGAGCCCAATCCCCCCAGCCCGATGATCAGCACCCGGGCTTGCCCCAGGCGTTGTTGCCCGGGCTCGCCAATTTCTGGCAGCAACATCTGCCGACCGTAGCGGCGCCAACTCATCTCATCCTGCGCTGCGAAAGGCTCTGCCGCTTGCGGCGTCCCCATCGGCGATTGCTTAGTCATGACAAGCCTCCGCGGAGCCATGGATGTGCTCTTGCTGCAGGGGCTGGTCAGGATAGCTGGCTTGTGCAGCAGTTGGTGTGGCGACGACATAGGACACAACAGCATCAGACAGAGCGGTATCCGGCGACAGAGTATCCCCTGCCCCCACCTGTGCCAGCAAGGCGCGAGTCACCGCGTGCGGATCGGCGGCCTCGGTGATCGCCGTGACCAAGGCCACTGAGCCGACGCCTGCCGCAAGTACAGACGCCACCCGAGCTTGACTGATACCGCCAATCGCCACCGTAGGAATATCCGACAAAAGCTCCGCGTAGCGGCTGAGCCGCAGCAGCCCCTGGGGTGCCGAGGGCATCTGCTTAGTGGTTGTGGGGAAAATATGGCCTAGCGCGATGTAGGAAGGGCGCAGAGCCAGGACACAGGCGATTTCATGGTAGCCATGGGTTGAGAGCCCTAACCGTAGTCCGGCACGCTGAATAGCCGCCAGATCGGCCTGTAGCAGATCCTCCTGCCCCAGATGCACGCCATAGGCACCATGCCGAATGGCCAGTTGCCAATAGTCGTTGATAAACACCTGGGCCTGATACTGCTGGCCCAAGGCGATAGCCTCCTGGATCTCCTGCTCCAATCGAGGATGGTGCGGATCCTTGATGCGCAGTTGCACGGTACGCACGCCCCAGGCCAATAATTTTTCGATCCAGACCGCTGAATCCACCACCGGATAGAGCCCTAGCCGACGCGGACATGGTGCAAATGACTCGGCCGGTAACCTGGCAATCGATGCCTCCGTCGCTGCAAAACCGAGCGGCGATACACCGCATAGTCCTAATGTTCGGGACAAGGCACTGCCCGGCAGCACTAACTGCGGAAAATACTCTCGTGTCGCAGGCCAGCCGAGATGGGCAATCGGCCCAGGCCCCTGCCCGATACCCTGGGCTGCTGCTAGCCCTTGTTGCACATAGGCGCGGGCCAGGGTGACGGCATCCACCAGCTTATAGCCCTGGGCCACCAGCGCGGCAATCGCCGAGGCGTAGCAACAGCCGGTTCCGTGCCCATGCCGGGTGTCCAGCCGTGGCAGCGCCAGCCAGAAGCTCTGCTGCTCATCGCAGAAATAATCCAGACACCAATCCCCTTGCCAGCTGGCATGCCCCCCTTTGACCAGCACCGCCTTGAGACCGCGGCGACGCAGTTGCTGCGCCGCGTCCACCAACTGCTGGGGCGACGAGATGGCAACGCCGGTCAAGCGCTCTAGCTCAGGCTGGTTGGGGGTGAGCAAATCCAGCTGCGCAAACAGCATATCCACGCTCTGAAGCAAGTCCGGGCTCGCCATGGCCTGGCCCACACTGGCGATGGCCACCGGATCATAAACCACGAACGGAGTCTTGCCGGATGTCACGTTCTGGGACGAGGTTGAGTCAACCTTGCTGGCTCGCCAATGTGCCAATCGCTTGGCAAGAACCTCCAGATGCAGGCGCGTGGGCAACAAACCAATCTTGATGCCATCGGCCGGTAGATCGGCCTCCAACGCATCGAGCTGACTGACAAAGGTTTGCATCAACACGGCGTCCACCCCGACCACCCGAGTGGAATTTTGTGCCGTGATGGCCGTAATCACCGAGCAGCCATGAACCCCCAATTGATGGCAGGTCAGCAGATCGGCCTGGATACCGGCACCCCCGCCGGAATCCGAGCCCGCAATGCTCCAGACGATCGGCCGCGGGCTCACCGGATAAGTCTCATGTGGCTTGCTCATACCTGTACCTCTGGCCCGCTTACTGGCTGAGACTGATACAGTTCGGCGCCCTGTTCACGAAACCGCGAGGCCTGTTCGGCCATGCCCGCTTGTTGCTGCTGTGCCAATTTGGCGGCTTCCAGATCCCGCACTTCCTGACTGATCTTCATCGAGCAGAATTTAGGGCCACACATGGAGCAAAAATGCGCGACCTTACCGGACTCTTGCGGCAAGTCCGCATCGTGATAGGCGCGCGCCGTCTCTGGATCCAGGGCCAGATTAAACTGATCCTCCCAACGAAACTCGAAACGCGCCTTGGACATGGCATCGTCCCGCAGGCGGGCCCCAGGGTGACCCTTGGCCAAGTCGGCGGCATGGGCGGCAATCTTGTAAGCAATCAGGCCTTGTTTGACATCCTCCTTGTTCGGCAATCCCAGGTGCTCTTTGGGCGTCACATAACAGAGCATGGCGCAGCCGAACCAGCCAATCATGGCGGCACCAATTCCGGAGGTGAAATGATCATACCCAGGGGCGATATCGGTGGTCAGCGGTCCCAGGGTATAAAATGGCGCACCGTGACAATGCTTGAGCTGCTCATCCATGTTCTCCTTGATGAGATGCATGGGCACATGACCCGGCCCTTCGATCATCACCTGAACGTCATATTCCCAAGCAATTTGGGTCAACTCCCCCAGAGTTCTGAGCTCGGAAAATTGCGCCTCATCGTTGGCATCCGCAATGGAGCCTGGCCGCAAGCCATCGCCCAGCGAGAGCGCCACATCGTACTGGGCACAGATGGCGCAGATCTCGCGGAAATGCTGATACAGGAAATTTTCCTGGTGATGGGCCAGACACCATTTGGCAACGATAGAGCCGCCCCGGGAGACGATCCCGGTAACCCGCTTGGCCGTCATCGGCACATAGGCCAGCAGCAGACCGGCGTGAATGGTGAAATAATCCACGCCCTGTTCGGCCTGTTCGATCAGGGTATCCCGCATCACCGCCCAACTGAGGTGTTCGGCGATGCCGTTGACCTTTTCCAGCGCCTGATACATGGGGACTGTGCCTATCGGCACCGGGCTATTGCGCAGTATCCATTCCCGGGTCTGATGGATATGACGCCCAGTGGACAAGTCCATCACGGTATCCGCGCCCCAGCGAGTGGACCAGACCAGTTTCTCCACCTCCTCCTCGATGGAGGAGCTCACTGCCGAATTGCCGATATTGGCGTTGATCTTGACCAGAAAATTGCGGCCAATGATCATGGGCTCGGCCTCAGGATGATTGATGTTAGCCGGAATAATGGCGCGCCCGGCCGCGACCTCGGCACGCACAAATTCGGCAGTGATCCCCTGCTCGCCAGCTGCCAGCTGTCGCTGATTTTCCCGCAGCGCAATAAACTCCATCTCCGGGGTGATGATGCCGGCTCGGGCATAATGTAACTGGGTGACACAAGCCCCCGCTCGTCCCCGGCGCAGGTCAGTTCGCCGTTGCATCACCGGAACCTGAGGCGCCAGGTTGTCTTGTTGTATCCGGGTGTAATCCGAGGTGGGTTGCGGGATGATCTCGGTATCCTGACGCTCGGCAATCCACGCTGCTCGCAGTGCCGGTAGACCCCGAGTCACATCGATGGGCTGCTCCGGATCACCATAGGCGCCCGCGGTGTCGTAGATCAACACGGGGGCATTGGGCTCATAGCGCGGCGCATCGGATGAACCACCCACCAGCGATGACGCAAGGTGGATGCGTCGCATCGGCACGCGAATATCAGCGCGCGATCCCGGCAGATAGATCCGATCCGAATTGGGGAATGTCTGACCCACTAATTGGGTAATGTAATAATGTGCCTGTTCCCGTCGGACGCGACGTGAAGGCGATGGAGAGCTGGTAGGCTCGGAAGATATAGCTCTAGAGATAGAGGTCGACATAGCAAAATTCACCTTATGAAAAGAGGGCGTGATTTGCTTGTCTGGAGTCGTGTTGGCTGGGAGTAACAATCTGTGGTGTGCAGATTTCAACCGCGGTACAGCCGGTTGCGGCAGGGAGTTATTCTGCTTGCATCCGGACATTCTGGATCACAAGAAGGCGGGAAACTCTGATGCCTTACCCTTGTATCCCTTCGCAGGTTCTAGCCTGATCAGGTTCAACGGATCCCGAATTAACGGTCTCAGCCCAGTGGGGCACTCCGACAAGATGGGCTCGAGTATGCCGTGACTGGATCAACCGACACAAGTCGGATCAGCAAGTTTTTTGCCGTTGTCCCCTATCCTCCTGCCGCCGCCCCACCATCACATCGCCATGCGATCCATCGTGGTTTGCCGATCCGCATGCCGATATACTCCCTGCTCAACGACCGTTCGTTCATCCTCAGAGAGTCCTATGAAAGCATCTTGTATCCTGCTGTTATCCTTGCTGACGAGCAGCATCAGCCACGCCGTAGTCCTGTCAGAAACCAAGCTACCGGATGGCCGCCAGATCCAGATCCATGATGATTTCACCTGGAGTTATGTCCTCACCGAGGTGTTCGCCAAATCCGCGCCGGTAACCCAGAGTCCCGGCGCAGCCAGTACGCAGACTCCGTCTGCCGTACTCACCCCGCAAGCCATCGCCGATCCAGCCATGCTCGGCACCATAGCCGCAGATGGCGTCAAATTAACTCTGCAGGATACACAACAAGGTGACGATCAGCTGGGACTGAACATTCAAGTCAGCAACCTAGCCACCGGCAGCGTGGTCAAGATCCTGGGTCGGGTCAGCTTCTACTCCCAACAAGGCCAGTTGCTCGCGCAGCATGAGGTTTCGTTCTGGCAAGCCGAATACCGGCTACCCGATACCTACCTGCGAACCCAGCAGACTCGCCCATTTCGCACGCTTTGGTTACCAATGCCTGACGGGAACCAGGCTCCGCTGATCCGCCTGGAGATAACCCGCATCGAAAGGCGCTCGTGACATAACAGATGCACAATCGCATTTATTACGTTAAATATATCAATGGATGCGACCCGGTGACTATTAGTTCCGGGTCTAACGTGATTAGCAGAAGGCTACTATCGATCTGTACTGATGCAATGTGCGCGCTCGATAGGGGGCAAAACTTCCGCGGCTTGTTGCCCTGAGCGGTAAATCCACTGACTGCGCCAAGGAGGAGCCATGAAGCTCTCTGGCCAATATTCTAGTTGCTTGACGATCTTACCCTTGTGCACCGTACTGAAGGTGATCGCTCTGGCCTGTTGGACACCGTCAGAAATAAATACATTGGTCACCACCTGATCGCCCTGTACCAACAGATTCTCGATCTTGAATTGCCAAGGACCAAACGATGGGTAATGAATATTGATCATCGCGTAATTCCACGCCCCTTGGACGACCTCTCCGGATTGGGGCCATGTGCACTCAAAGCCGTCCCCTAACCATTCCGTGGCCCCAAAAAAATCATTCATATCCATCCGCTGCCAAAATGCCAGCACCACCTCTTTGGCATCCATATTCACCTCCCCCCCATTACCAACCAGAACATTGACTGAATATATACGTTCTGAGTCCTTAGATTGTTCTCAGCTTTCACTCGAAAGTCAATGTAGCCCCCCCGAACTGGCAACATCTGACAGGTTCCACCCAGTCAGCTGCAAGCTCTGGCAGTCGACTGGATGGAAAATCAATTTTTCTTGCAAATTCAATCACAAAAAAAAGAGCGCCGGAGCGCTCGAAGGCAGATTCGAACAGAAGCCTAGTTAGCCCGGAATTGGTTGCAAACCGGATCATAGTGGTAACCGATTTCTCCCATGCGCTGCGCTAATTGCTGGCGATCAAAATTGAACATGGCCAGCAGTTCGTCCAGGCTATCGCATTCCAGACGCAGTTTTTCATTGATGATTCCGAGCAGTATGGTGGCGTCCATTCGTAAATAGGCACTTAAATCCACTTGATTACCACCATGATTCAGCCCTTCAGGACTACACTTAAAGGGTTCTGTTCTGGAGGGTTAAATCATGGCCAGAAACAA
>NZ_BAAGVN010000359.1:0-67762 GCF_054780855.1 Pseudaeromonas pectinilytica | reverse complement strand
TGAGATCCTGGCTGGGGTAAAAGTCATGAACAAGGTCATAGGGCTTGGTATGCCCATTCGGCAGGCCGTCAACTAAGCCCGCCGGCGGGTTGGGGAGCGAGTATCCGACTTTGGATTTGATCAACAAGGCCCCTTCCCGACAGTCGGCATACGCCAAGGGCCCGGGATTGCCAAGGGGGAGGCCTTTTCCCCCTTGGCCCGCCCCCGCCAAGCGGCAGGTTTGCATATCGCCCCAGCCGACCAAGGGCGGAACCGGACCAAGCAATATCAAAACACGGGAATACGTCGATAAAAACCTGCTGCCAGCTGGGAGTGGCATCCAGCATTAAAATTCAGCAGTAACGCGCGCTGGTTTTTATTCCCCCCCCCAAACTTACCGCCTGCAGTCTAAGGAATAGTAGGTACTGTCTCTGGGTTCATTGGAGATATTCGGATACATCAGTGTTCCGGACATCACCCCTTCGCATCTCATACCTAACTTTAACATCACCTTGCCGGATGCTTCATTCTCGATATCGTGTGCCGCCCAAAGCCGATATATATTCGGATGTTCATAAAAATATTCGATAAGCGGCTGCATGGCTTCGGTCATCAACCCTTGATTCCAATATTTTTTGGCCAACACAAAGCCACAGTGGGCTTTATACCCTTCCAGGCGAAAATCAATCATGCCGATGGCTTCGGACGTTTCCTTTACATGCAGGACGAACATCAAACTATGTTTGGTGTTCGCGTTTTCAATACAATATTGAATCCAACGTTGCGTCTCTTTTAATTCTTTATGCGGCCGCCAGGTCAAATACTTGGTGACTTCGTCATCCTGAGCATAATTTCTGAAGATATCGGCTGCATCCTCCATACGCGGATGCCGGATAACCAGTCGGTTGGTTTCAAACTTCACCTTACATTCCCTTTTCAAAGCCAGTGATGAACATCAACACGGGTGTCCCTTGCGCACAGGCGCCCCGCCAAGCCCGGCAGGCCGCTTGCGCTTTTTGAGTCCGTAGGCTAACGCAATCATTTTTCTGAGCAAACAGCTTCGTAAGGGAAACGTGGGGGCTATTGCGTTTTTGCTGCCTAGACAGCAGCGAGAAGCGAGATAACGTCAACAACAGCCAGCACCGTCAACCAACTGCAGTTCGTGACGAGCCTAAAAGCAGCGCCTCATCGGCAAGGAAGCACACGCTGACACGCCGTGAACCCATCCATGGGGGCTCCACCGCGCCATCCCTGGCGCGGAGGGTCAGCTTGGTGCTACCCTGCCGCTGTGGTGCGAGGTCTGCTATTGGGAAGAGGGAGTTAGCTTTTGCTCATGTCTGCGACACAAAACCCGAAGCCGTCTGTCGGGCCGGGCGGAGGGAGGGCTGGAGGCGGTGCGCGGTCAGGATGACCGTAAGAGGGAGCGTCACGCCAGGGATGGCGTGTGGCTCCCGGCCGGTGGAGGCACCCCCGGAGCACGGGGCCTTCCCGACAGTCGGCATAAACCCAGCCGCAGGATTGTTAAGGACCGCGGCTTCGGTCCTTAACCCGCCTCCGCCAACAGCAGGTTGGCCACTCGCAATAGCCGACTGCGGGCGGAACGGACCAATAACAGGCCAATGCGAATCCCCATTCAAAAATCCGCCAACACATGGCAGCTACTGCCGGACCGGGCCAGGGTCCTGGGCTGCTGGATGCAGGGGCCCAGCAACCAAGGCCCTGTCGCCGGGCCTCCTAGAGCTGGCCTAATGCCGTCAGGGACGGCAGCACCTCGCCATCATCGGCAAACAAGGTCGCATTCTGCCACACCCCGCGACTACCATCGGGCAATGGCAGCAGCGCCGGCTCCCAGTAGAAGATCCCCTGCCCCTTGGGCACGCCGCGCAGTACGGTGGCTAAGGCCCGGAGAAATTCCGCCTGGCCTTCGGGCGTGGCGGGATAGGGTTCAGCGCCGGTGTGCTGCAGCAGCCACTGGCCATTGCGCTGGCGGTGTAACTGCCGTGGATAGGCGGTCTCGACCACCAGCAGCGGACAGTGGTAACGCTCGGCCAACAGCTGCAGATTCTCCGCCAGATGGGGCAAGGAGCCATGCCAGCAGGGATAGAACGACAGACCGATACAATCCCACTGCACATCCAGCGCCTGCGCCTGATCGAACCAGTGGCGATAGAGGATCTGATCGCAGCCGGCATCCAGATGCAGCACCACCTGGGCAGCGGGGGCTGCCTCGCGCACCGCCGCCACGCCCGCGCTCAACAGGGCCGCCAGCGCAGGCCAGTTGCCGGGCAAGAAGCCCAACGGCCAGAGCATGCCGTGGCTTACCTCGTTGCCGACCTGCACCCAGCTCACCTCAACCCCTTCCGCCTGCACCCGCTGCAGGATATCGACCGTGAACTGGTACAGCCGCTCGCACAGCTCCGGCAAGGCCAATCCTTGCCAGGCATGGGGTATAAATTGCTTTTGCGGATCCGCCCACCAGTCGCTGTAGTGAAAATCGATCATGATGCGCAAGCCCGCCGCCTGCGCGCGCCGCGCCAGCGCCACCACCTGATCCGGGCCGTTGAAGCGCAGCGGCCCGGTCTGGTTGGCGGGGAAATGATCCGGGTGTCCCGGATCGTTCCACACCTTGATGCGCACCGCATTGAGGCCTTCGGCTTTGAGCAGGCTCAGGCTATCCACGGGCTTCCCGTCACGGCGCAGCACGCCGCCGTGATACTCCAGCTCCGGCAGCGATGAGATATCGGCGCCACGCACCCACTCACTCATTTTGCCGCCTCCGCGAAAGTCTTGAGCCCCGGCAGCGCGCGGCCCTGGAAGTCAAACAGCGTCACGTTGTCCCACTCATCTCCGGCTCCGGCCTTCCAGCCAGCGCCCACCTGCGGAATAAAATCCGGCTCCCAGTAGATCACCCCTTCGCCCCGGCCTTGTGGCACCGCCTTGACGGTTTGCCACAGCGCGGTCAAAAACTGTTGCTGGCCTTGTCGGGTCATCGGATAGGTTTCAGAGCCAGTGCTGGTGTAGATGTTCTTCTGGCTGTCGCCGTTCTGAGTGGTCCAAGGGTAAGCGGTCTCGACCACGATCAGCGGTTTGGCGTAGCGTTGGCTCAAGTCGTCCATATTCTGTTTCAAATCCGCCAGCGAGCCATGCCAGACCGGGTAGAAGGAGAGACCGATGACATCAAAGCTCACACCGCGTGCAACCATGGCATCAAACCAGCGACGGCAGCGGGCATTGTCGCCACCGGCATCCAGGTGCAGCACCACCCGCGAGCTCGGTGATACTTCCTTGACGGCACGGGCACCGGCCTTGATAAAACTCGCCAGATTATCCCATTCCGGAACCCGCCCCAGCGGCCACATCATGCCATTGGAGATTTCATTCCCCACCTGCACCTCGGCTGGCGTCACCCCGGCGTCTTTGAGCTGCTGCATCAGATCCCGGGTGAAGGCGTAGAGTTTCTCGCTCACCGCCGCCGCATCCAGATTGCGCCAGGCCACCGGCATAGTCTGCTTGCCCGGATCCGCCCACCAGTCGCTGTAGTGGAAGTCGATCATCACCTTGAGGCCCGCCGCCTCGGCCCGCTTGGCCATGGCAACCACATGGGCCGGATTGTTGTAGCCCTCAGGCCCGCTCTGATCGGAGGGGAACTCGGCATACTTGCCGGGCTCGTTCCACACCTTGAGACGAATGCGGTTGACGCCATTGCGCTTGAGGATCTGCAGCAGATCCTCGGCCGCGGTGACGTCATGGTCATAGAATTTGGCCCCGGCCGCTTCGAGTTGCGGCAAATGGGAAATATCGGCACCGACAATCGGTGCGGCCTGGGTCGCCGACAGCACTCCAGCAGTCAGCAACATCACAAGAGCGAGCGCTCGGGTCATCATGGGTGAGGTCTCCATCAATAAGCACAGGAAATAGAAATAGTGTGGGCAAGGGCAACGGCAGCGATCATGGCGCGCTTTCCCCGCCAAAGGCCGCCAGACCCGGCAAGGCCCGGCCTTCGAAATCAAACAGGGTGACGTTGTCCCAGCCGGTGACAGAGTTACGGCCCCCCCGAGGTGTCGGGATCCACTCCGGCGCCCAGTAGAAGATCCCCTGCCCACCCCGCGTCTGGGTCACCGTCTGACGCAAGCGCGTCAAGAAGGCAGCCTGCCCTTGCGGGGTCATGGGATCGGATTCCGCCCCCGTGTTGGTGTAGATGTTCTTGTCGTGATCGCCGTTCTGGGTGGTCCAGGGGTAGGCCGCCTCCACCACCATCACAGGTTTGTTATAGCGTTGGTGCAGATCCTGCAGGTTGCTGGCCATCTGGCTCAAGGAGCCATGCCAGACCGGATAGAAGGAGAGTCCAATGATATCGAAGGGCACCTGACGCTCCGTGATGGCATCGAACCAGCGGCGGGAACTGGTGTTATCACCGCCACAATCCAGATGCAGGAGCAGTTGCGTATCGGGAAACACGGATTTGACCGCAGTTCCACCGGCCTTGAGAAAGCCGGCCAGATTATCCCATTCCGGCACCCGGCCGAGCGGCCAGAGCATGCCATTGGTGATCTCGTTGCCCAGTTGCACCCACTTGGGGGTCACACCCGCCTGTTTAAGTTGCAGCATGGTCTGCCGGGTGAAATCCGCCAGCGCCCGGGTCATCTGCGGCACCGTCATGGTTTCCCAGGCGACCGGAACATATTGTTTGGCCGGATCGGCCCACCAGTCGCTGTAGTGGAAGTCGATCATGACGTCCAGCCCCAGAGCCTGGGCCCGTTTGGCCATCGCCACCACCTGAGCCGGGCTGCTGTAGCCCTCGGGTCCGCTCTGGTTGGCCGGAAAGCGGGGATCCTGTCCCGGCTGATTCCAGACCCGTAGCCGGATGGCATTGAATCCATTGCGCTGCAAGATGACCAGCAGATCCGCCTGTCCCTGCTCATCGCGATAGCGAGCACCAGCCGCCTCCAACTGCGGCAGGGCCGAGACATCCGCGCCCCGAATCAACGCCCAGGATGGCAGGCTATACCCCCCAGCCACGAGCAACAGCAGCGCCATCATTGGCTTCCACATACAGGCCTCCTCAGGGTGCAGTCCGATGTGAATGGCATAAGAAAAAGGGAGCTTTCGCCCCCTTCTTTGTCACCTGGGTAACAGGTTGGCTTACCACCAGGCTTCGGCTTGCACGCCGAAGTTCATGGTGTTGTCATCGGTAGAACCATTGAAAGTCAGGTTCTCGCCATCGCCACCATCCTTGAGGTAGGAGGCATAGACACGCAGCTCAGGACGAGCCCAGAAGCCTTTGCCAGCTGACCAAGCTTGCGCGATGGTGTACTTCTGACCTGCATCCTTATAGCTGGTGCCAGAGGTATACTCGGTTTCCTTGGTGAAGGTACCGGCTTCGACCACAGTCTTCATGATCTCGGTCCACTGATAGTGGGCGCGACCGACCAGAGAGATCAACTCGGTGTTATCAGTCCAATCGGCATGCTTCTCGGCCTTACCGTAGGTGAACACATAGTTGACGTAGAATTTGTCACCCAGCGGCATGTCACCGTTGTTGATGAAGCGATAGCCCTTGGCGTCGGAGTTGTCGCCACTCCACACGTCATACCAACCACCGCCCTGGTCGATCATGTTGTGGGCTAGGCCCTTGTCGGCATATTGCAGTACGAACTTCTCGTTGATACCGCTGGAAGCAAAATACTGGCTCAGCTCGGCCGTCAGCATCACGCTGTTTTTGAAATCTTCGTAAGTAGCAGCTTCGTCCTGAGCATCGGTGGCGTTGCCGATCGCGTAGTCGATACCTACTTCAGCCCAGGCACCTTCCCATGGCTTCAGACCGGCATAACGCAAGTCCGCGTAGTTGACGTTCAGCTTGTCAGCATCGTTGCGGATCCAGGCTACCGCGAAAGCACCGTCACCGGCCTTGATGTTTTCCACACCGGCACCGGCACCAGAGACGTTCCAGTACTTGCTGTCGATGATGTGCAGGTCGTGACGTTGGTAGTAACGCTTACCAGCCCACACCACAGCTTCTGGAGAGGCTTCGATCAGGCCCTTGGCCTGGATGTTGAACTGACGCAGAGCGAAGGTGGCATCGTTGGCATCGCCAGTGGCTTCCCAATCGTTGGAGCCGTCGGAATTCATGCTCAGCATGCTATCCACGTAGAAGGTCTTGCCACCCTTGTTGTACAGCTCCTGACCCAGACCGATTTCGGTATAGGTATCGGCTTCATTACCCAGACGACCGACATAAGGGATCATCCAGCTTTGGGTGGAGCCATCTTGAGATACGCCCACGCCAGAGCGGAAGTAACCGGTGAAATTAACCGCCGAGGCGGAGGTTGCAGTCAGAGCTAGAGCAATTGCAACGGAGGAGGCCAGCAATTTTGCTTTCATAATTGTCATTCCTTTATTTCATCCACTTATCTTTGAGGGTGTATGAGCCAGAAGCACCTAGGTAAACGCTTTCACTGGCGCCGAGGAATTATAAGAAGATTGCGTCGCGCTATGTCATGACGCAACTCACAAAAAGAGATCGTTACACCGCGCAAAGGGTTTCATAAAATGACATTCAACATTCAAATATCATAATCTATTGAATAGTAAGGATATAAACCAACTGCAAGCCAGTGTGATCGATTACACAACTTGCGATCTTTTGTGATCCAGGAAGCTCATATGCCGGGCTCAGCCACCTCGGGGTCATGTTTTTACCGAGCCTTTACGCTTTCTTTTCACTCAGCTAGCGCCTATCAGGGGGGGTGAACCCGCAACAGGATCCCGCCCGCGGTGAGGCAGTATGCGGATTGACGCTCCGCCGCACGGGTAAAAAATCGAGGCTTGTGTCGAGGATTAACAGCCGGACTATCAGCCGCCAGCCCAGTAGTGGTAACCACCGCTGCTGTATTCAACAAGTGTCAGCGAGACACTCGCAAAGCAGGCCATCGCCAGACCCAAAAGAAATTGTCAGGCAATAAAAAAGGCTCTGTCCCAGTTACCTGTTGGGAATAAAGAGGGATGGAGTCTGGACGAAAAGCAGACCGTTGGCGGCACGGACGCCGCCACCGAGCCAACATGGATGTTTTTACGGCGTGTCTGTGTTCGTCCGGACTCCTGAACGCCAGCCTGATACCGGGTTTTGATTCGAGCAACGCATAATTGGGACAGCGCCATAAAAAAGCAGGGCGCTAAGCCCTGCTGGATTGGATAGTAGCGCGGAGCGCGGGTTTAGCCGCGCGGGGAGAGATTACTGACCGAGTGACGACGCACCAGGGTCGGGCTGAACATATTGGTGGTTTCCGGCAACTCCGCGCCTTGGGACAAGGCCACCGCCAGTTCCGCCGCCTGTGTGGCCATGGCGGCCACCGGATAACGGACCGTGGTCAGTCGCGGCCGCAGGTAACGGGCGATCAGCACATCGTCAAAGCCGACCAGGGACATGTCCTGGGGGACTTCGATGCCATTGTCGCTCAATACCGACAGAGCCCCGGCGGCCATGGAGTCGTTGTAGCAGACCACAGCCGTCATGGTGCGGCGGCCGCGGCCCAACAATTCGGTCATCGCCTCTTCGCCACCCTCTTCATTGGGTGAGCCACGGGAGATCAGCCGTTCGTCCACGGCGATGCCGTGCTCTTGCAGGGCATCCAGATAGCCTTGGAGTCGGTCGTGGGAATCCGAGATGTCGTGGTTGGAGCATAAGAAGCCAATTTTCTGATGGCCTTCCTGGATCAGATGGCGAGTCGCCAACCAGGAGCCGTGGTGGTCATCCAGCGCCACACAGCGGGATTCGTAGCCGGGCAGGGTGCGGTTGATCAGCACCATGCCGGGAATATGACTCATCAGTAGGGAGAGATCTTCATCTGGCAACATCTTGGCGTGCACCACCAGACCCGCACAACGATGGCGGATCAGCTGCTCGATGGCTTTTTTCTCCTGCTTGGCATCGTGATAGCCGTTGCCGATCAGCAGGAAGTTACCCGTGGCCTGAGCCACTTGCTCGACGGCTTTGACCATGGTGCCGAAAAACGGGTCCGACACATCGGCCACCACCAGCCCCAGAGTTTCTGCACTCTGGTGGGCCAGGGCCCGGGCATTGGCATTGGGGTGATATTTGAGCTCGGCCATGGCTTTGAAGACGGCATCACGGGATGCCTGACTGGCTTTCGGTGAATCATTAATGACGCGAGAAACCGTTGCGACTGACACACCAGATAACCGTGCCACGTCCTTGATTGTTGCCATCGTTTTATTACCCGCAGAGTGCTCAAAATTATAAGTGTTCGAATAAGTATCGAATCTTACCGGCGTTTCTAACTGATTACACTGCATTTTTATATAAATTAGCCCATGCGGCTGCGCATCAACTCACAAAATTTACGTACTTACACTAAAGTTACACAGACCAACGTTCACAAAACCGACAAGCCATACATTATTTGATCCCAGTCACGCAATTTCGTGGAAAAGAACTTCCAAAAAGCCCAACTCGCGCTTAAATTTAGGGTAATCGATTACACAAGCACAGCGACGCGTCATTTCTAGGCCTGTCGAGACCCGTGAGGAGTCATTCATGTTACGAGTATTAGTCACCGGAGGCACCGGTTACATCGGTAGCCACACCTGTCTACAGTTGATTGCCGCGGGTATTACTCCGGTATTGCTCGACAACTTCTGCAACAGCAAACCCAGCGTCATGGCGCGCATCGAACAACTCAGTGGCCAGCAACCCACCCTGTATCAGGGCGACATTCGCGACGCCGCCCTGCTGGATCGCATCTTCGCCGAGCAGTCCATCGATGCGGTCATCCACTTCGCCGGGCTCAAGGCGGTGGGAGAGTCGATGCAAAAGCCTCTCGAATATTACGAAAACAACGTCAGCGGCACGCTCGTCCTGCTGCAGGCCATGCGTCGGGCCAACGTCAAGAATTTCATCTTCAGCTCCTCCGCCACCGTGTATGGCGATCCGCAACAGGTGCCGATCACCGAGGATTCACCAACTCTGCAGGCCACCAATCCCTATGGCCAGAGCAAGCTGATGGTCGAATTGATGGTCAAGGATTTTGCCCGTGCCGCGCCCGACTGGTCGCTGACCCTGCTGCGCTACTTCAACCCGGTTGGCGCCCATCCGAGTGGCACCATGGGTGAAGACCCGCAAGGGATCCCCAACAACCTGATGCCCTTCATCGCCCAGGTGGCCGTGGGTCGCCGCGAGCAACTCTCGGTGTTCGGTGGCGACTACTCGACGCCGGATGGCACCGGTGTACGCGATTACATCCATGTCATGGACTTAGCAGATGGTCACGTTGCGGCCCTCAAAACCCAGCAGGATAAGCCCGGTGTGCATATCTTCAATCTGGGGACCGGTGTCGGTTACAGCGTGCTGGAGATGGTGGCCGCGTTTTCTCGTGCCTGTGGCCGCGACCTGCCCTACATCATAGCCCCGCGCCGCGCGGGCGATATCGCCCAGTGCTGGGCCGATCCCGCCAAAGCCCGTCAGGAGCTGGGCTGGCAAGCCAGCCGCACCCTGGATGATATGACCGCCGATACCTGGCGCTGGCAGTCCCAGAATCCGAATGGTTATCCCGACGCCTGATAACCCTAAGTTCGCCCAGTTCAAGTTCAGTAAAAGGAAAGTTGTATGTTGTTCGAACCAACCGATCACCCGCATCGTCGTTATAACCCGCTCAAAGGCGAGTGGGTTCTGGTTTCACCGCATCGTGCCAAGCGCCCCTGGCAGGGACAGCAGGACGAGCCGGATCGTACCGTGCGTCAGCCCCATGATCCGACCTGTTTCCTGTGTGCCGGTAATACCCGGGTCACCGGTGATGTAAACCACGACTATCCGGGTACCTTTGTCTTCACCAATGATTTTGCCGCCCTGATGGTCGATACCCCGGAAGCGCCGCAGAATCCGGATCCGCTGTTCACGCTGCAAAGTGCCCGTGGCACCAGCCGAGTGATCTGCTTCTCCCCGGATCACAGCAAGACCTTGCCCGAACTGTCGATCCCGGCACTGACCGCCGTGGTCGATACCTGGTGTGAACAGACCAGCGAGCTGGGCCAGGAGTATCCCTGGATCCAGGTATTCGAGAACAAGGGCAGCATGATGGGTTGCTCCAATCCCCATCCCCACGGCCAGATCTGGGCCAACAGCTTCCTGCCCAACGAAGCCGCCGCGGAGGATCGCACCCAGCGCGCCTACTTTGCCGAACAGGGCTCCCCGCTGCTGCTGGATTACGTGCAGCGTGAGATGGCCGATGGCAGCCGCACCGTGGTGGAAACCGAATTCTGGTTGGCCGTAGTCCCCTACTGGGCGGCATGGCCGTTCGAAACCCTGCTGTTGCCAAAATTTGCCGTCAAGCAGTTACCCGAACTGACCGAAGCCCAGCGCATCGATCTGGCGTTGGCGATGAAGAAGCTGACCAGCCGCTATGACAACCTGTTCCAGTGCTCCTTCCCCTATTCGATGGGCTGGCATGGCGCCCCCTTCAATGGCGAAGAGAACCCGCACTGGCAGTTGCATGCCCACTTCTATCCGCCCCTGTTGCGCTCTGCCAGTGTGCGCAAGTTCATGGTCGGTTACGAGATGCTGGCCGAGACCCAGCGCGATTTGACCGCCGAACAAGCCGCCGAGCGCCTGCGCGCCGTCAGCGATATCCATTTCCGTGAACAAATTTGAGGTTGCCATGAGTATCCAGTCCCTACAGCAGATGACCCAGTCCGTGTTTCAGCAGGTGTTCGGCTATATGCCAAGCCTGGATATCCAGGCCCCGGGCCGGGTAAACCTGATCGGTGAACACACCGACTACAACGATGGTTTCGTACTGCCGTGCGCCATCGACTACCAGACCGTGATCAGCGCATCCCCCCGTCAGGGCTCTATGGTGCGTGTGGTAGCAGCCGACTATCAGAACCAGCAGGACGAATTTGACCTGAGCGGCCCTATCGAGCCGCATCCGGAGTACCTGTGGGCCAACTATGTGCGCGGTGTGGTCAAATACCTGCAAGAGCGTGGCTTTTCCCTGGGCGGCGCCGATCTGGTGATCACCGGTAACGTGCCGCAAGGCGCCGGTCTGAGCTCTTCCGCCTCCCTGGAAGTCGCCGTCGGTCAAGCCTTCAAGGCTCTGAACCATCTGGAGATCAGCCAGGCCGATATCGCCCTGAATGGCCAGCAAGCCGAGAACCAGTTTGTCGGCTGTAACTGCGGCATCATGGACCAATTTATCTCCGCCTTGGGTCAAGCCGGTCATGCCCTGCTCATCGACTGCCGCAGCCTGGAAACCCGCGCCGTGGCCATGCCCGCCGGTGTGGATGTGGTGATCGTCAACTCCAACGTTCGTCGCGGTCTGGTGGATAGCGAGTACAACACCCGTCGCCAACAGTGCGAAGCAGCCGCGGCTCACTTCGGCGTCAAAGCGCTGCGGGATCTGACCCTGGCCCAGTTTGAAGAGCGTGCTCATGAGCTGGATCCTGTGGTTGCCCAACGTGCCCGTCATGTCATCACCGAAAATGCCCGCACGCTGGAAGCGGCCGATGTACTGGCCCGCGGTGATCTGACCCGGATGGCGGTGCTGATGGCCGAATCCCATGCCTCAATGCGCGATGATTTCGCCATTACCGTGCCGCCTATCGATACCCTGGTGAACCTGATCAAGGAACAGCTGGGCACCCAGGGTGGTGTGCGGATGACCGGTGGCGGCTTCGGCGGTTGCATCGTGGCCCTGGTACCTTCGGCCATGACCGCCTCGGTCTGCGCCGTGATCGAAGAGCGCTATCCGCAAGCCACTGGCCTGCAACCGACCATCTATATCTGCCAACCTTCGGCTGGTGCCGGTAGCATTTGAGGTCCCGATGAACACTCAACCCTGCCCAGCAAGCAGCTATGCGGATGAGCCCCGGCTCATCCGTCTGGAAAATGGCAATGGTATGCAGATCACCCTGATGGATTGGGGCGCAACCTGGCTCTCCTGCCAGGTTCCCCTCGCCTCGGGTGAACGTCGGGAAGTGTTGCTCGGCTGCGCGCAACCCGAAGATTACCGCCACCAGCAAGCCTATCTCGGTGCCATGATCGGCCGCTACGCCAACCGGATTGCCCGTGGACACCTGCCCTATCCGGGTGGCGATCGTCAACTGGCCACCAATCAGGCTGGCAACCAGCTCCATGGCGGCCCGGGAGGATTCGACAAGCTGCGTTGGCAGGTGCTGGAACAATCAGCGCAACAGGTGCGCTTCGGTTTGATCTCCGCCGCAGGGGATCAGGGTTTTCCGGGTGAGCTGACGGTGGAAGTGAGCTATCGTCTGGGTGAGGACAACAGCGTCACCCTCCAGATGCGGGCCCATACCGACACCCTGACGCCGGTCAATCTGACCAACCATGCCTACTTCAATCTGGATGGCACCAAGAGCGATGTCCGTCAGCACACACTGCGTCTGCGGGCTGGCTTTATGGTGCCCACCGATGGCAACGGCATCCCGCTCGGCCCTCTGGCGCTGGTCGATGGCACCTCGTTCAATTTCAATCAGCCCAAGCGGCTAGACGCTGATTTTCTGGCGGATGAGCAGCAGCAAGGGGCCAAGGGCTACGACCATAGCTATCTGCTGGATAGAACACCGAGCAATGGCAATCAGGCCGCCGCCGAGCTGATATCCGCCGATGGTCAGCTCAGCCTGCAGCTTGCGACCAGCTTGCCCGGATTACAGCTCTATACGGGTAACTATCTGGCGGGAACTCCCAGCCGGGATGGAGGCGAATATAGCGACTACGCCGGTGTGGCACTGGAGCCCCAGTTCCTGCCGGATAGCCCCCATCATCCGGAGTGGCCGCAACCCGGTTGCTGGCTGGAACCGGGTCAGCCGTTTGAGCACCATATCCGCTATCAATTCAGCTGAGGTGCTGTCACGCTCACAGGGCCGATTCCGGCCCTGTTTCTTTTAATGCTTGTTCCCGCTCAGGAGTTGCCATGACCTCCCCCTACCAAGCTTGTGATCAGCGTTACCAGCAACAACCCTATCGTCGCAGTGGCCAGCATGGCTTGCATCTGCCCGCCATCGCCCTGGGTCTGTGGCACAACTTTGGCGGCGTCAACAGCGAGGAGTCCTGTCGCGCGCTGCTGCGGCGCGCCTTCGATCAGGGCATTACCCATTTCGATCTGGCCAATAACTACGGCCCGCCGCCCGGCAGTGCCGAGTCCATGTTCGGCACCCTGCTGCTGCAGGATTTCCTGCCCTATCGGGATGAGCTCATCATCTCCAGCAAGGCGGGTTACGTGATGTGGGATGGTCCCTATGGCGATGGCGGCTCCAGCAAGTATCTGTTTGCCAGCCTGCATCAGAGCCTCAAGCGCACCAGGCTCGACTACTTCGATATCTTCTATCACCACAGACCTGACCCCAATACGCCGCTGGAAGAGACCATGGCGGCCCTGGCGCTGATGGTACGCCAGGGCAAGGCGCTGTATGTCGGCCTCTCCAACTATCCGGCCGAGCTCGCCAGTCGTGCCGCCGCCTTGCTGCGCGATCTGGGCACCCCGTGCCTCATCAACCAGCTGAAGTACTCCATGCTCGAACGCAGCATAGAGCCACAGACCTTACCGGCCTGCAGCGCAGCCGGCATGGGCTGTATCGCCTTCTCGCCATTGGCGGGCGGCCTGCTCAGCGACCGCTATCTCAATGGCATACCGGCCGATTCACGGGCTGCCAGCGCCAGTCCCTTCCTGAAACCGGAGCAGATTACCCCCGAGCGTCTAGCCTTGCTGCAACAGCTCAATACGATTGCTCAGCAACGCGGTCAGAAGCTGTCGCAGATGGCCTTGCAGTGGGTCCTGCGGGATCCCGCCGTCACCTCGGCACTGATTGGTGCCAGCCGAATCAGCCAGATTGATGATGCAGTCGCCGCCGTGCAAGGGCCCGCACTGGATGCCGACACCCTGGCGCGTATCGAACAACTGCTGAGCGCCTGACGCCCGCTCGAACATCCGGCCGGAGCCGCGCTTGCGGTTCCGGCTTGCCATCCCTCACTCACGCAATCAGGGCTCAGCCCCCATAAATCGCTGAATCACGAGCGGTTTATCGTCCATTCATTGATTTGTCGCCACCGGCTCGGTCACAATCAGCCGCAGTGGCCGACGAGTGCCATCCTGTTGCGATGACTGGTTTTTATAGGGAGTGTTGGTTTATGAGTGCAAATCCACCGGTCAAACACCTGTGGCCCAATTTCTGGCGTCTACTCAAGCCCTATTGGGTGTCGAAAGAGGGGCGTAAAGGCTGGGTTCTGTTGTTGCTCATCCTGGTTCTGACGGGTGGCAGCGTCTATCTCGCCAAAGCATTTAACAGTTGGTACAACGACTTCTATAACTCGATGCAGAACTACGATCTGCCCGGATTCCAAAAATCCTTGCTGCTGTTTTGTGGTCTGGCGACCCTGCACGTGGTGGTCTCGGTGTACCTCTCCTACTTTCGGCAAATGCTCAGCATCAATTGGCGACGCTGGCTGACCGACCACATCATGGAAACCTGGCTGGACAAAGCCAACTACTATCGCTTGCAACTCACGGATACCAAGACCGATAACCCGGATCAACGGATCGCCGAGGATATCAGTCTGTTCGTTGCCAATACTCTGGGATTGTCCCTGGGCATACTGACCGATTTAGCCATGCTGGTCACCTTCGTCACCGTGTTGTGGACGCTCTCCACGCCGCTGGATTTTCAACTACTCGGCCATGCTATTCATCTTCCGCAAGGCTATATGGTCTGGATGACGCTGGCATACGCCATCATGGGTACCTTTTTAACCTTCGTGATTGGTCGTCCGCTGGTGAAGCTGAACTTCAATCAACAAATGTATGAGGCCGATTTCCGTTTCTCCCTCATTCGGTTGCGGGAAAATGCCGAGTCCATAGCCCTGTACAAAGGTGAGGAAGAAGAAGGCAAACTGCTGGGTGGCCGCTTCAGTCATGTGGTTGGCAACTACTTCCAACTGATGCGCCGACAAAAAAAATTGGGCTTTTTCACCTTTGGTTACAACCAGGCAGCCGTCATCTTCCCCTTTATTGTCGGTGCCCCCAGCTACTTTGCTAAAGTGATCCAACTCGGTGGGCTGATCCAGATTTCATCCGCGTTTGGCCGCGTGCAAGATTCACTGTCCACGCTGATCAATAACTTCGTTGGATTGGCGGAGTGGAAGGCGGTGGTGGATCGTCTATCCAGCTTCCAGCAAGGACTGGCTCATACCCAGAGTTTGCCGAGTATCCAGCCCGAACGTGTGGGTGAGCAGCTGCGACTGCATGATCTGGCCGTCAACCACCCGCTGAACGGCGCCCTGATGCAGGCCGCTAACTGGCAGCTGAACCCGGGGGAGTCCCTGCTGATCCAAGGCCCATCCGGCTGTGGCAAGTCCACCCTGCTGCGCACCCTGGCGGGCTTGTGGCCCTTTGCTCAAGGCAGCGTCGATTACCCGGCACAAGGTACCGTGCTGTTTTTGAGTCAACGCCCCTACCTGCCGCTGGGTACCCTGCGGGAAGCCCTGTGTTACCCGCTTGCACCGCAAAGTAACGAGGTACTGCTGCCGCTGCTGGAGCAGGTGGGCCTCGCCAACATGGCGGCGCGGCTGGATGACGAGGCGCTGTGGTCCCATATCCTGAGTGTCGGTGAGCAGCAGCGCATCGCCTTTGCCCGCGCCTTGCTGGTCAAACCGGCCCTGCTGTTTATGGATGAGGCCAGCTCGGCACTGGATGAAAGCAGCGAAGCAACTCTCTATGCCCTGCTCAAGGCCCAACTGCCCCAGACCATTCTGGTGAGTGTCGGCCATCGCAGCACCTTGCAGCCGTTCCATAGCCGTCTGCTCCGCTGGCAAGAGGGCGGTCACTGGCAATTGGCCTGAGACGTTCACTAGGATGGCAGGCCTGTCATAACCCGTGGAAGCTGACGCTGAGTCAGCTTCCTTATTGGTTGACCCAGAAGGTTTGATGAACCAGGAGACTCCGGCTTGAATGCAGCACCCCGCACCTACGGTGTTACCCTTTGCCTGCTGCTCACCCTGTTGACCAGCCTCGCCAGTGAAGCCCGACAACTGAGTTTCAGCCGCGATGGCCTGACGCTGAACTATCGCTGGCAACCACCCGCCAGCAGGGCACAAGGAGCAGCGCAGACTCAGGAGCCGCAGAGTAAAGAGACACAGAGCCTTAGCCTGACCTTGCCAGAGCAGAGCGAGTTGCGCTTTTTTAGTGCCTGGCGTCCCGATGCGGCGCGCCGCACCCTCTACACCCGGTTACTGCGCAGTGCCCGCCAGCAGTGGCCCGAGGTGCGTTTCGAACTGAAACGCCAGGATCCCTGGAGTCTGGCCATTCATACCCCTGATCCGGCCCAGTTGGCCGAGGTACAGCAGTGGCTGGCGAAAGAAGAGAAAACAGAGTTCGATAACCTGCTCAAGGAGAACTATCTGATCGCCACCCAGGATCCGCTCGGACAGGCAGGTATCAAACCGGATCATGTCCGCATCATAGATACCAGCAGCAGTGAGCTGGGGGATGTGGCGGAGGCTTTATTACAAGCCGCCGGCGGCGAACAGGTCGAGCCGCGGCAGTTGCTGAACTATCTGCTGGCGTTTGTGCAGTCCATTCCCTACGACCGTCTGCAAAGCAGCGGCGGACAACGAGGGACCGGTTATCTCCTGCCCAGGCAGGTGTTGGAAAATAATAGCGGCGACTGCGACAGCAAGGTGGCGCTGCTCGCCAGCCTGTGGCGCTACCTGAAACCCGAGATCCCCCAGGTGCTACTGTTTGTACCCGACCATGCCCTGCTGGGCATAGCACTGCCAGCCCAAGGCCAGGACGAGACGCTGGTCGCTGGGGGCTATGCACTGTTATTGCTGGAACCTACGGGTCCGGCCGAATTACCGGCCGGACAGATCGGCGAGCAGAGTCGACTCTATATCAAGACCGGCCGCTACATGGCCGAGCCGGTTCAGGCCACCGAGACAAACTCGACACCGAGCCGGTAAATCGGCTCATGGGGGGTCGCCCGGATCACCCGGGCTTGCGCCTGGAACGGCGGCAGCAAATTGCTGCTGGTCGCCAGACTGACCAGCAGTTCGTCCCCTTCGCGGATCCCGTCCTCCTCCACCTCGATGGACATGCCATTGGCACTGAGATCACGACAGATCCCGGCCAACCGACGGCCGCCATGGATGACTGTCACCGGCGCATCAACCACCATGCGCATGAATGTTCGTCTTTCCTTACTATGGTCTGTCAGCACAGAGCCTCCTTATTGACACCATCAGCCGCCTTTGGCTGGTATTGTTCACAAAACGTTAATAGAATGAGGCCGTTTTCAAACGGGGTGCGGGCGTCCGCTGAGATCATACCCGCGAACCTGATCCAGGTAACACTGGCGGAGGAATTTGAGACGACATCGCAACCCTCCTCACGGAGAGGCGCAGATGGGACGCCTGCCGACACACATCACAAGGAGTCTCGACGTGCGCTCTCTACTCTTACTCTCCACCCTGCTCGCTACTACCACCGTCATGGCCAGCGAACCGCTGACCATCTATACCTATGACTCTTTTGCTTCGGATTGGGGTCCTGGCCCGAAAATCAAACAAGCCTTCGAAAAACAGTGTGGTTGCCAGATCAATTTTGTGCCACTCGAAGACGGCGTGGCGATACTTAACCGGCTGAAATTAGAGGGGAAGCACACAAAAGCGGACCTGGTCATCGGCATGGATGAATCCATGCTGCCCGAAGCCCGTCGCAGCCAGCTGTTTGCCCCGCATCAAGTTGATATGACTCCGCTCGCACTTCCCGGCGGCTGGCAAGACGACACCTTTCTGCCGTTTGACTATGGCTACTTTGCCTTCGTCTACGATGGCGACAAATTGAAAAATCCGCCCAAGAGCCTGAACGAGCTGGCCAGCCGCCCCGATCTGAAGATCATCTATGAAGATCCGCGCACCAGCACCCCAGGCCAGGGCTTGCTGTTGTGGGTCAAGCAGACTCAGGGTGAGCAGGCCGCAGCGTACTGGCAACAACTGGCCAAGAAGACGGTCACCGTCACCAAGGGCTGGAGCGAAGCCTACGGCATGTTCCTCAAGGGCGAAGCGGATCTGGTGCTCTCCTATACCACCTCGCCGGCCTACCATCGTCTGGCCGAACAGAAGCAGAACTATCATGCTGCCCTGTTCGAAGAGGGCCACTATCGCCAGGTGGAGGTTGCCGCCCAGCTCAAGAGTGCCCATCAGCCGGAACTCGCCGCCCGCTTTATGAAATTCATGCTCAGTGATGAGTTCCAGAGCCTGATCCCGACCGGCAACTGGATGTACCCGGTGACCAAGGTCGCCTTGCCTGCTGGCTTCAACCAGAACGAAACCCCGGCCAAGACGCTGAACTTCACCGAAGCCGAGATCGCAACGGGCCGCAAAGCCTGGCTGCAAGAGTGGCGCGGCGCCGTGAGTCAGTAATGGTTTCCGGTCGAGCAGCATGAATCCACCCCTAGTCCATAAAGCCTGGTGGTTATCCGGCGCCGTGGCATTGCTACTGCTAGGCGTCTGCGGGCTAGGCCCCTTGTTGGCCTTGCTGCATGAGGGGGGGCTCGGTGCGGCCCCCTTATGGCAGGATGCCTACCTGCGGCATGTGGTGCAGTTCAGTGTGCTGCAGGCCGGACTCTCCACCCTGTTGAGTCTGGGCTTGGCGATTCCGGTGGCGCGAGCCCTGCACCGGCGCCACTTTCCAGGGCGCGGTCTGCTATTGCGGCTGTTCGGTATATCCCTGGTCTTGCCGGTCATCATAGCCCTGTTCGGGCTGGTCGCCGTGCATGGCCAACAGGGGTGGCTGCCACGACTGCTGGCGAGTGCCGGCATCCAGACCGGCTCCTATCTGTATGGGCTCGGCGGCATTTTGCTGGCCCATCTGTTCTTCAACATGCCACTGGCGGCGCGCTGGTTGCTGTTTGCCCTTGAGGCTGTGCCCGCCGAGAACTGGCGTTTGGCCAGCCAGTTGGGCATGAAATCGGGTGCCCTATGGCGATTGCTGGAGTGGCCCGCCCTGCGCGGACAGCTGGCACCACTGGCCAGCCTGATCTTTGTGCTCTGCTTTTCCAGCTTCACTACCGTGATGGCTCTGGGTGGCGGCCCGGGCGCTACCACCCTGGAGGTCGCCGTCTACCAGGCGCTGCGCTTTGATTTCGAGCTGGATACTGCCGCCCAACTGGCGCTCTGGCACCTGCTGTTGTGTGGTGCGGCGCTGGCTCTCCACCACCAGTTGGCCGCACCAACGCCGGGTCAGCAGCACAGATCCCTTCGGGCAAGCCGCCCCGATACCCAGCACTGGTTGGGGCTCGCTGTCGATTGCTTCTGGTTGAGCCTGGCCCTGCTGCTGTTTATCCCACCGCTGCTGGCCATCGTCAGCTCCGGGCTCAAACCGCAGCTGTGGCAGGCGCTGACCTCACGCCAACTCTGGGCCTCACTGCTCACCTCGCTGCAAATAGGATTGGGCGCCAGCCTGCTGGCTTGCGCGCTCAGTTTGGGGCTACTGTTCAGCAGTCGGCATCTGCGGCAACGGCTTGGCCGTCCCCATGCCGCCACCCTGCTGGAATCCTCAGGCTCGCTGATCCTGTTGATCCCGACCTCAGTGCTGAGCACTGGCCTGTTCATCCTCTTGCTGCCGGTGGCCGACGTGTTCGGCCTGGGGTTCTGGCTGGTGATGTTGCTCAATGGTCTCGCCTGTTTGCCCTACACGGTGCGCACCCTGCAACCGGCGCTGCAACAAGCGGTCGTGCGCTACGATCGTCTGGCCATGAGTCTCGGACTTCAAGGCTGGAGTCGCTGGCGCTATCTGGAGTGGCCCCTGTTACGTGACGCATTGGGTCGCGCCATGGCGCTGGCCGCCATCTTCTCGTTGGGGGATCTGGGAGCCGTGGCCATGTTTGGCAGCGATGAATTACAGACCCTGCCCTGGTTGCTGTTTCAACAGCTGGGCAGCTATCGGCTGGATGATGCCGCCGCCACCGCCTTGTTATTATTACTGCTTTGCACCGGTCTGCTGTGGCTGGTCGAGCGCGGATTTGGAGATCCCCGATGAGCGCACACTCCGAGACTATTCCGGCTCTGGTTGCGGCCCCAGAACCTGCGACACCCGAACCTGCGACAAAAGAAACGACCGACCTCGCCCTGCACTGTCAGGATCTGGCGTTGAGCCGCGACGGCGAGCGATTCTGCTTCAGTTTCGATCTGTACCCCGGCGAGCTACTGGTGCTGGTTGGCCCAAGCGGCGCCGGCAAGAGTACCCTGCTCGACTTGCTCGGCGGCTTTATCAGCGCCGACAGCGGAGCGCTACTCTGGCAACAACAACCCTTGCAGTCGCTGCCCCCGGCCGAGCGCCCATTCACCACTCTGTTCCAGAGCCACAATCTGTTCGACCATCTGAGCGTGCAGCAGAATATCGGTTTGGGCGTGCGCCCTGATTTACGTCTCAGTGCCGGGCAGTGGCAACAGGTGCATGCGGCAGCCGAGCGTCTGGGGTTGAGCGAACTCCTCTCCCGTCTGCCCACCCAGCTCTCCGGCGGGCAACAACAACGGGTTGCCCTGGCGCGATCTCTAGTGCGGCAACGGCCCTTCTTGCTGCTGGATGAACCCTTCTCGGCACTGGATCCGGCGCTGCGCCACGAGATGTTGAAGGAAGTGCAGCAACTGGCCCATCAGCAACAGATTGGCATATTGCTGATCTCTCACCATCCGGAAGAGGCACGCCAAGTCGCCGATCGGATTGCCCTGTTGCAAGAGGGAGAGATCCGCTTTTGTGGCGCTGTCAGTGAACTGGATAATGCAACCAATAACGACATGGCCCGCTATTTGGGGCGGGCCATGTCGACAACACAGGAATAAAATGCAGGGATAAGACTAGAGATTCTCTTCGGCAAACGAGGCCAGTCGACTACGCACCACACCGTTGAGATAGATGTTGGCGCTGCCATCGAAATCCTTGAAGCGTTCGACGATATAGGTCAACCCCGAGGTGACAGGGCTCAGATAGGTGGAATCAATCTGCGCCAGGTTCCCCGAACAGACCAGCTTGGTCCCCTCACCGCAGCGGGTGATGATGGTCTTGAGCTGGGACGGCGTCAGGTTCTGGCACTCATCGAGCAGCACGAAGGTATTCTGCAGACTGCGGCCACGCATGAAGTTGACCGATTTGAACTGAATGTTGGCCTTATCCATGATGTACTGCAGCGAGCTCTCTTTGCTGACATCGTGTTTGTGCAGCACCTCCAGAGTGTCCGTCACCGCCGCCAGCCAGGGCAACATCTTCTCCTCTTCGGTACCGGGCAAGAAGCCGATGCTCTCGGCAATCTCCGGCGTGTTGCGGGTGACGATAATGCGCTCGAAGATGCCACGTTCAATCACCAGCTCCAATGCCGCCGCCATCGCCAGCAAGGTCTTGCCGCTCCCGGCCGGTCCAGTCAGGATCACCAGATCCAGCGTCGGATCCAGCAAGGCATCCAGTGCCATGGCCTGGAATATGTTCTTCGGGTTTACCCCCCAGGCGTGACGCCCCATCAAGCGTTCACGGCCGATATCCTTGATCTGCAACCGTCCGCCTTCACGGCCATGTACGCGCCCGGCAAAGCTGTCCGAATCATCGATCAGATACTGATTGATATGGGTGTTGCTCACCAGCGTCTCATTCACCCAGTGGAATACATCCCGCCCGCTGGAGATGCTCTCGCATTCACCCACCTGATCCCAGAATTGCCCGTCGATCTTCTGGAAACCCTTGGCCAGCAGACGAATATCATCGATCAGCTGATCGGTACGGTAATCTTCAACCCGCTTGAGCCCGGCCCCTTTGGCCTTGAGCCGCATATTGATATCTTTGGTAACCAGCACCACGGTGCGGCCAGGAAACTTCTTCTGCAAAAATAGGGCAGCATTGATGATGCGGTTGTCATTCTCCTTATTGGTGAAGACTTCCTCCCCTTCCGGCAGATGATGGTCGGCAAAGATGGCGAGACGTCCGGTACAGTTCTCTCCCACCCGATTGCCCAGATAGATGCCTTCGGCTATCTGCTCCGGTGTGGCATCGCGGAACACGTCTTCCATGGTCCGGATCGCCACCCGTGCTTCGCGGCTGACATCCTTTTGGCGATCCTTGATGTTGTCGAGCTCTTCGAGCACCGTCATCGGCACTATGACGTCGTGTTCTTGAAAGGAGTAAATGGCGAGGGGTTCGTGCAGCAGAACATTAGTATCGAGAACGTATAATTTACGATCGTCGCTCTCCATAGGCAGCCTCCTTGGATGGCTAGGTTATCCGGTTGATGACACACACATGTCAGTTAAAGCACAACCAGATGACAGGTCTATGACTCCACCCTACGCCCCCGTTCACAAAGCTGCAACACAGCATCCGCAGTTTGAGTTGTCGCTCGCGTTTCATCGCTAATTCCCGGTAAGCACTCGGGACGGTGGCTTGTCCGACAGTCCCCCGCCAAAACCGGTTGCCGCCCGCGCCTGCAGCAGCAAATCTCACTTCCATGCGGAAGGTAAACTTCCGCATGGAACATACAACTACGGAAACAAATTTCATCGCTATTTTATTCGACAAAATAAACCATGGGGATAAAATACGACCAACATTATTCGGGCTCTGTGCTCAGAAGCCTGCCTGGGTCTGCCACCTCATCGAGAAGAATTTATGTCTGTTATCCCCATGAAGCTGGCCATCGATGATGGCTCCACCAATGTCAAAGTCAGCTGGATTGAACAGGGCACGCTAAAGACCATAGTGTCGCCCAACTCGTTCCGCAAAGACTGGAAAAGCGCCGCTCTACTCAAGGGACAGAAGGTGTTCAACTACACCATAGGCACCACCAAATATACCTATGACGCCACCTCGGATAAGGCGTTATCCACCACCCATATCGAGTACCAGTACGACGATCTGAATCTGCTCTCCGTGCACCATGCCCTGTTGCAGACCGGCATGACCCCTTGCCCGGTCCATATCGTCGTCACCCTGCCGATCACCGAGTATTACAACCCGGATGATTGCCAGAAGAACGAGTCCAAGATCGAGGCCAAGCGCCGGAATCTGATGCGCGACATCAGTCTGAACAAGGGCGAACTATTCCAGATTGTCGATGTCGATGTCATGCCGGAGAGCCTGCCGGCGGCGCTGTCCCATCTGCTGAACGCCAACTGCAATGAATTTACCAAATCCCTGGTCATCGACTGCGGCGGCACCACCCTGGATATGGGCGCCGTAGTCGGCGAGTTTGACGATGTCTCGGCCATCTACGGCAACAACGAGATCGGCGTCTCTATGGTGACGGATGCGGCGCGCAAAGCGCTGGCCGCCGCCGACAGCGATTCCAGCTATCTGGTGGCCAATGAGCTGATCAAGCGCCGTCACGATATGGCGTTCGTACAGAGCGTGGTCAACGATGAAGCCAAGATCCCCGGCATCCTGACCAAGATCGAAACCAAGATCCGCGAGTTAGGGGATCAGGTTGCTTATGAGGCCAAGAAGTTTGCCAAGAATCCGAACCGTGTCTATCTGGTCGGCGGTGGCGCCTCCCTGATTGCCGATGCCATTCGTTCAGCCTATACCACGCTCGGTGATCGGGTCGTGTTGCTGGATAACCCGCAGAGTGCGCTGTCCCGGGAGATCTGCCTCTATCATGCCGATGAAGCCGCCCACGCGGTCAGCTCGCCGGTGCTGCTCGAGGTGGGTGATGAGTAATGGGGTGGCCAGAAAACTGAATCTGGCCCTCTACCTCAACCCGGAGACTTCGGAAGCCGATCGCTTTGCGGTCGGAGCCCTGCGCGAGTGGTACGACAAGGCAAAGCGCAGCCATACCGATCGCACCTCGTTGGAGATGGTGGTTCGGCTGTTTCATCGCGACATCTATCTGGCCGGACTCTACATCCATCTGCTCAACCCTCGACTCAGCCGTAGCCTGTCGGTGGCACTGGACAGCGAAAATCTGACCGCCACCGCCTTCTGGCGCCAGTTGCATGCCTGTGGTTTGAGTGACGATGGCAGTGAGGCCAGTACCGCCGAAGAAGCACTGTTTTCACCATCCCAACTGACCCAGTTGCAACAGCTGCTGGCCGAGCAAAATGCCCATATCGTCGCGGTCCAGCAGGAGTTGCAACAATTGCGGCAGTTGGCGGACAACCAGGCGCGCCAGCTCAAACGCTTGCAGGGGCAGCCGCAGAGTTCCGCCGCTCCGGGCTCGGGGACTCAGATCAGTGAAAGCAAGGGTACGAGCTTCGAGAGTACAGACTTAAGTGAGCTGATGCCGCCGAGCGCACAGTTTAAAAAAATCAAACAAAAGGGGCTGTTTTGACAGCCCCTCTGTTGTGCCTGCTCAGTGCTAGTGGTACCGGGAATCAACGCAGCGGCTGGTCCAGGCTAATCAGCCACAAGGCGGAGCTGGCGCCCTCACCGGTGAGCGGTTTCAGGCTCAGGGTGCTGGCGACCGGCTTGCCTTCCAGCAGAAGTTTGCCACTACCATCGGTGCTGTAATCGGTGGGATCCTTGGCATCCTCGACCTTATCCTTCACCTTGACTCCGAGGCCGAAATCATTGTCGCTGGCCACGGCGATTGTCTTGGCATCGACCAGGGTTAACCCTTCCGCTTTTTCAGCACTCCAGCCCAAGGATTGCAAGTCCACCAGCAACTGTTTGCCCACCGGGACCACGCCAGCCGCCTGTAGTGCATCGGCATCGGCGTACTCCAACGCCTTGTTGGCAATCAACTGCCCACTCAAGTCCGTAGCCTTGGCCAGATCCAGACGATAGATGCGGTTGTGCATCTGCTTGTCTTTATCCTTGCCCTGCTCGATCACCAGCAGGGTCTGCTCATCAACCGCCACCAGATCCCCAATCTTGGCATCCTTGTTTTTCTTGTAGAAACCGGATTCCAGCGGATAAGCCAGCATGCGGGTTTTGCCGGTTTGCGGATCCAACTCCAGCAGGCGGATAAAGGTAGCCGACTTGGCGGTCTTCCCGTCGATATCCAGGGTGCTTTGCACGGCTGCGATGATCTTGCCCGATGGCAGACGCGCTATCCCTTCAAAACCACGGTTCGGCTGACGCCACGCCAACACGGAGGGCAAACCAGCCGCGACCTGTTGTTCACCCGCTTGCGCATCGGGTCCAAACTGCTTGAGGATCTTGCCCTGCCCATCGACGTGGATCAGAAACGGGCCGTATTCATCACACAGCCAGAAGCCCCCCTGACCATCGGAGACCAGACCCTCGGTATCCAGCCCCCGGCTATCGGTCAGAGCAATCGGCAGCAAGGCATCATTCAAGGCCATTTCACCGGTCGCGCCCACGGTTCCTGGCTGCAGCGGCAGACCATGAATGGAGCCTTTGCCATCGTGCAGCAACACCGGATGGCTCGCCTTGGCCTTACCGTCCTTGACCGTGACGGTCATCCATTGCGGCACGAAGTCCGGACGAATAAAAATTTTGCTTTCCCGGGCCTGCCCCTCCGCTGTCCATTGCGGCGCATCGGCATTGGGCCCCCGATCGGTCAGGGCGACAAATTGCAGGGCACCATCGGATGTTTTGCCGACAAAGCTCAATCCGGAGCCCAACCCGATGGGCAACCCATCCGGAAATTGACTGGCCGCTTGTCCCTGATAGGTCAGGTGACCGTCGGCTGGTAACTCGATGGCTAATTTGGCCAGTACCCCGGGAGCGGCTTGCGCCGCTGTGACCAAGCTGCCGGTTGCCATGCTACTGATGACCAGCAGCGATACCAGCAACGCCGGAGTTGCCGATTTTTTCACCCCGCCATGACGGGTAGAGACCAGCTGGGAGGAAAAAGAGTGTTTCGAGGTTACAAAGCGCATGCATGAGTCCTGAACGCTGAATTGAAGTACCGGAAGGGCAAGCGTAAAGCGCCGTGATGAATATTCCGTGACAACCCGATGGCAGAGGAATGACAAGTCGGTGCAGAATCCAAACCAATTCAACCCGTTACAGACAAACGTTTTTACCCGCGCCAGCACTGGCCCGGCGCCACGCAAAAAAATCGCCTTACATCACGCTTTTGTGTAGAATACGCGCCCACTCGGATGGGCATCCGGGTCTTGTCTTCAAGGGTATTTCTGCAAAGTTCATTTGATGGTCTGTGCACTTCGGTGGTGCCAGCACTCCGAGTAGATTTTGCGAAATTCCCCCTGGAACCTTTAGAGGACAACGAAGAGATGGAAAACACTCGACCGATCCGCCGCGCCCTGCTGAGCGTCTCTGACAAGACCGGCATTGTGGAGTTTGCCCGCGCCCTGCAAGCCCGTGGCGTAGAACTGCTCTCCACTGGCGGAACCGCTCGCCTGCTGGCCGATGCTGGCCTGCCGGTAACCGAAGTCTCCGATTACACCGGCTTTCCTGAAATGATGGATGGCCGCGTCAAGACACTGCACCCTAAGGTTCATGGCGGCATCCTCGGCCGTCGCGGCATCGATGACGGCATCATGAGCCAGCATGGCATCAGCCCCATCGATCTGGTCGCCGTCAATCTCTATCCCTTTGCTGCTACCGTCGCCAATCCGGATTGTGCGCTGGCCGATGCCATCGAAAACATCGACATCGGAGGCCCGACCATGGTGCGCTCCGCGGCCAAGAACCACAAAGATGTCACCATTGTGGTCAACGCCCGCGACTACGACCGCGTGATCAATGAGATGGATGCCAACGCCAACTCCCTGAGCTACGCCACCCGGTTTGATCTGGCCATCGCCGCGTTTGAACACACAGCCGCCTATGATGGCATGATCGCCAACTACTTCGGTACCAAGGTGCCAAGTTACGGCGTCATCGATGAAACCAGTAGCGACTCCAAGTTCCCGCGCACCATCAACTTCCAGTTCATCAAGAAGCAGGATATGCGCTACGGCGAGAACGCTCACCAGGCCGCCGCCTTCTATGTGGAAGCAGATGTCCAGGAAGCCTCGGTTTCTACCGCCACCCAGTTGCAAGGCAAGGCGCTCTCCTACAACAACATCGCCGATACCGATGCCGCGCTGGAGTGTGTCAAGCAGTTCATCGATCCGGCCTGCGTCATCGTCAAGCACGCCAACCCCTGTGGCGTTGCCCTGGGTGACGATATACTGCAAGCCTATGACCGCGCCTACAAGACGGACCCGACCTCGGCCTTTGGCGGCATCATCGCCTTCAACCGCGAGCTGGATGCGGCCACCGCCGAAGCCATCGTCAGCCGTCAGTTTGTCGAGGTGATCATTGCCCCGGCCGTCACCGCGGAAGCTCGCGACGTGGTGGCCAAGAAGGCCAACGTGCGTCTGCTGGAGTGCGGTTTCTGGACCGGCAAGAGCGAGGGTGTCGACGTCAAACGCGTCAACGGTGGCCTGCTGGTGCAAGACCGGGATCAGGGCATGGTCAGCCTGCGCGACCTGAAAGTGGTCAGCAAGCGTCAACCCACCGAGAAAGAGCTCGAAGAGCTGTTGTTCTGCTGGAAAGTCGGCAAGTTCGTCAAGTCCAACGCCATCGTCTACACCAAGAACGGTCAGACCATCGGCATCGGTGCCGGTCAGATGAGCCGCGTCTACTCGGCCAAGATCGCCGGCATCAAGGCTGCCGATGAGGGTCTGGAGGTCCAGGGGTCGGTCATGGCTTCCGATGCCTTCTTCCCGTTCCGCGACGGCATCGATGCGGCGGCCGAAGCCGGCATCAGCTGTGTCATCCAGCCGGGTGGCTCAATGCGCGATCAGGAGGTGATCGATGCGGCCGATGAACACGGCATGGTGATGGTATTCACCAACATGCGGCACTTCCGCCATTAATCACGAACCGGCCGCTCCTCGAGCGGCCTTGTTTGCTTAAGATGTCGAGCCTTCGTGAGGCATCTCACCCCGAATTGTAGACGGGCCCGGCACCGAGCAGAGCCCCGACCAAAGGATGGAACAGAATGAACGTATTAGTGATCGGTAACGGCGGCCGTGAGCACGCCCTGGCCTGGAAGGCGGCGCAATCGCCACTGGTCGAGAAGATCTATGTTGCACCGGGCAACCCAGGCACTGCGCGGGAAGCCAAGGTGGAAAACGTCGCTATCAGCGCCACCGACGTCCCGGCTCTGGTCGCCTTCGCCCAGCGACAACAAATTGGTCTGACCATAGTCGGCCCGGAAGCCCCGCTGGTCATTGGGGTTGTGGATGCCTTCCGCGCCGCTGGTCTGACTATCTTCGGACCGACCCAGGCCGCCGCCCAACTCGAAGGCTCCAAGGCCTTCACCAAAGACTTCCTGGCTCGCCAGCAGATCCCGACGGCTGAATACCAGAACTTCACCGAAGTCGAACCGGCACTGGCCTATCTGCAGGAAAAGGGTGCACCGATCGTGGTCAAGGCTGATGGTCTGGCCGCCGGTAAGGGCGTCATCGTCGCCATGACGCTCCAAGAGGCCGAGGATGCGGTACGCGACATGCTCTCCGGCAACGCCTTTGGCGACGCGGGTAGCCGCGTGGTCATCGAGGAATTCCTCGATGGCGAAGAGGCCTCCTTCATCGTCATGGTGGATGGTAAGAATGTGCTGCCGATGGCCACCAGCCAGGATCACAAGCGGGTCGGCGATGGCGATACCGGTCCCAACACCGGCGGCATGGGCGCCTATTCTCCGGCGCCCGTGGTCACCCCGGAAATCCACCGCCGCGTGATGGAACGCATCATCATGCCAACCGTGCAAGGCATGGCAGCCGAAGGCAACGTCTACACCGGTTTCTTGTACGCGGGGCTCATGATCGATGCGGCGGGCAACCCCAAGGTGATCGAATTCAACTGCCGCTTCGGTGACCCGGAGACCCAGCCCATCATGCTGCGCATGCAATCCGATCTGGTGGAGCTCTGCCTGGCCGGTTGTGCCGGTGAGCTGGACCAAAAAGAGGCGGTCTACGATAGCCGCGCTGCTGTCGGTGTGGTGCTGGCCGCCGCCAACTATCCGGGTGAGCCGCAAAAGGGTGACGTGATTAGCGGGCTGGATGCAGGCAACAATGTCGACGTCAAGCTGTTCCAGGCTGGCACCGCCGAGCAGAACGGTCAGGTGGTCACCAACGGCGGCCGCGTGCTGTGCGCCACCGCGCTGGGCCATACCGTACTGGAAGCCCAACAGAAGGCCTATGAGCTGGCCAAGCAGGTCAGCTGGGATGGCCTATTCTACCGCAGCGACATAGGCTACCGCGCCATCGCTCGCGAGCAAGCCCAGTAACAATCAATAGATCCATCCCATATCATCAAGGCAGCCATCTGGCTGCCTTTTTTCGCCGCAGTTATTAGCCGAATATCTGGCAAACCCCGCCAACAATCAGAAATAGAAGTAAAGACTAGCCATATGGGGAGAAGAAATAACTATCCACTGGAAACCCGGTTGCTTATCTCCATTCTGATTAGATACTGAAAATTTGTTACGGAATTTTATTTCATTTCGTGAAAGCCTTTTCATAAATTTAACAGTTGAGCCAGCTCTCAACTTTCAAATTTGCTTTGGTGACGACAAAAAGCAAACCACTTGAAAACGTTTCCGCATCACATATTTCAGACCTCGACCCTCCTATAGTGCGCGCCACTGTGTATGGATCCACGCTTTTGGCTTCACCTGAAAGCAGAAAAAAATCCAGCACATGTCTTTCGAGTTTCACGCGATGAACAAGACTCCGTAACACCTCAAAAAGGAAACGAAGGTATGGACTTCAGATTTAAAAAGCTTGCCTGGTATGTGATGCCAAGCGTCGTCGCACTGGCTCTGGCCGGTTGTGGCTCAGATAACAACGACACCAACACCACCTACACTCCCAGCAATCCAGCCGCCACCCTGCCGACCGTCACCAATCTTGACAGCCCGACAGAACTCTATGCGGATGATGCTGTTCCTGCTGACACCCTGGTACTGAGCCTGATCGATCAGAAGAGCATCATTGGCACCGTCAGCACTGCCGCGACCAAGGCTGTAGACTCCAGCAGTCCATATGCCACCTACAGCCTGTATCTGTGGAACAATGCCACCTGTAGCGCTCTCGCCGAGACGCCAACCTCCGAGTGGGCCGACGAGTCTCGGACTCCGGATAGTACCGATAACTACGGCGCAAGCTGGGATGTCAAGATCAACCCGGCGGATACCACTGGTTGTATCAATGCCATCGTCCGAACCCCAGGTATCGCCTCACAAAGCTCGGATATCAAGTTAGTCATTTCTGATCGCCAGCAAGCGGTAATCAAAGCGGGCACCGTCTATGACACTCGTGCGGCGGCCTTCGCGACACTGCCGGATGTTTCTGTCGGCATTTCTGGCGCTGCAGCCCACCTCATCGATGCCAACACTATCGTCTGGGAAGGCGGTAAAGACGCGGCTTATGCCAACCTTTACTACGCTGCCGCAGGCGGCATCGATGCTGGTGATGACAACACGCTGACCTTCGACAAACGTTTTGACCTGACGCCAACCTCTCTGACCGAAGCACAACTGGCTCTTCTGGATGCCCAGGATCGCCAGCTCAAGAGCTGGGCAGCCTTCTCGCTGCCGGATGGAGTTGATATCAAAACCCTACTCAAGGGCGAGCTGATTGCCGTCTCTACCGATAGCAAGGGTGTACTGGATACCGGCACCAAGGTACAAGTCGCCAAGGCGCTGGATGCTGTCTATGCCGAGAAAGCAGAAGCTCTGGAGTATGGCGCTATTGTTTCTGACTCCGGCGTCACTTTCCGCCTGTGGGCTCCAACCGCTCAAGACGTCAAAGTTGTAGTCTACAACGCCGACAAGACTGTCGCGGGTACCCATGACATGGCCTTCGACAGCGCCAGCGGCTCCTGGTCCTATACCGGCGCGGCCGACTTGAAAGGTTCCTACTATCGCTATCAGATGACCGTCTACCATCCGGCTACCCGTGCTGTAGGCAACTATGAAGTCACCGACCCCTACTCACTGAGCCTCTCCACAAACTCCGAGTACAGCCAAATCGTCGATCTGGACGATGCAGCGCTGAAGCCGGATGGTTGGGATTCACTGGAGGCACCCCATAGCCAGGCGACTGCCGCTGATATCGCCGATATCGTGGTACATGAGTCGCATGTCCGTGACCTGACCGCATTCGATACCGGCGCCAAAGCCGAAGAGCGCGGTAAATATGTCGCCCTGGCTGATGAAAACTCCTTGGCCGTTAAACATCTGAAAGAGCTCTCAGCTGCTGGCGTCACCCACCTGCAGATCCTGCCAGCCTTTGATATCGCCACCATCAATGAAGATCCGACCAAGGTCGCGAATCTGGATGACAAGTTCAGCAAGCTGTGTGACGTCAACAGTGAAGTGAAAAACAGCACCCAGTTCAACGCCAACTGCAGCAGCGACAGCACAATAGCCGAAGTGATGGCCACACTGGACAAGGATGGTGAAGATCGTCAGGCGTTAAATCGCATGGTGGCCAACACCGACTCCTTCAACTGGGGTTATGATCCATTCCACTACACCACACCAGAAGGCTCTTACGCCACCGATGCCGAGGGTTCACAACGGATCCTTGAGTTCCGTAAGATGGTCAAAGCCATCAAGGAAGATATCGGCATGAACGTGGTCATGGATGTGGTCTATAACCACACCAATGAAGCGGGTCTTGGCGACAAATCCGTGCTGGATAAGGTCGTACCTTGGTACTACCAACGTCTTGATGAAACTTCTGGTGATGTCACCACCTCTACTTGCTGCTCCAACACGGCACCGGAACACGCCATGTTTGCCAAGCTGATGGATGACTCCCTGATCACCTGGACCAAAGATTACAAGATCGATTCTTTCCGCTTCGATATCATGGGCCATCATCCGAAGGCGCAAATGGTTGAAGCCCTGGCCAAGGTCAAAGCCGTTGCTCCGGAAATGTACTTCTACGGTGAAGGCTGGAACTTCGGTGAGGTCGCCGATGACGCCCGCTTCGAACAAGCTCGTCAAGCCAACCTGGGCGGTACCGGAATCGGCTCCTTCTCGGATCGTCTGCGCGATGCCGTTCGTGGTGGTAGCCCATTCGATGGTGGTGATGGCATCCGTAGCAGTCAAGGTTTCGGTAACGGCGCCTATGTACTGGCCAATGAAAAAGAAGGCGTCACTGAAGACAGCGCTCGCCATCTGGCCGAGCTGACCATGCTGGGTATGGCTGGTAACCTGAAGGACTTCGTCCTGGTTGACCGTGAAGGCGTACCGACCAAGGGCTCTGATGTCGATTACAACGGTCAGGAAGCTGGCTATGCCAATGACCCGATCGAAATTCAGAACTATGTCTCCAAGCACGACAACCAGACCATTTTCGACATCATTGCCTACAAAGCAGCCGAAGACGCTACTCTGGAAGATCGTGTTCGCATGCAGGGCCTCTCTCTGGCCACTGTGATGCTGGGCCAAGGTACCGCGTTTGATCAACAAGGCACCGAGCTGCTGCGTTCCAAGTCCTTCGAGCGTGACTCGTATGACTCAGGCGACTGGTACAACAAGGTCGATTACACCAAGCAAGACAACAACTATGACGTTGGCCTGCCACGTAAGGATAAAGATGGCGACAACTACGCGCTGATCAAGGCGGTCAAGGATGTAGCCGGCAAGCCGGGTGCAACTGAAATTGCCCAGATGGATAGCTTCTACAAAGAGCTGGCCAGTCTGCGTAAGTCATCACCGTTGTTCACTCTGGGTACTGGCACCGAAGTCATGAAGCGGGTCGACTTCCGCAACGTGGGCCCGGACCAAATCACAGGTCTGATTGCTATGACCATCGATGATGGTACCGCAGTCAGTGATATGGACAGCACTGTTGATGGCATCGTGGTGATCGTTAACGCCACGGATTCCACTCAAACCGTAGGTGATTTCAAAGACGGTAACAGCTCAGCCATCGCCTTAACCGGCTACGAACAAAGCAGCATTCAAACCGCTCTGGGCACTGCTTCTATCGGTAATGGCGCAAGCTTCGCCGATGGCCAGTTCAGTGTTCCAGCCTGGTCTGTGGCTGTGTTTGTCAAGCCGCAAGGCTCTGCTCAAGGCACTGGTCTACCAGTAAGCGAGAAGCAAGATCCGTCCACCATCGAACCGTTTGATGTGTCTGTCTATCTGCGCGGCGGCTTGGTTGGTGATTGGGGAGCTACTGAGGCCAACCAGTTCACCTTCACCGGAGCCAACTACAGTTACGAGTTCACAACCGACGTAACTGAGGACATGTTTGGCAGCAAAGAAGTAAAAGTTGCTGATGCCGACTGGAGTGCAGTCAACTACGGTGTCTGTACCGCTGGTGACAAGCTGGTGGTGGGTACCCCGCTGACCCTGTGTTCCGGTGATGCGGCCAAGGGCAACGTGGCTCTCGATGTAGCCAAGGTCGGAACCTACCACTTTGTTTTCCGTGTGGTTGACAAAGACAGCCCAACCCTGACTCTGGCGATTGATGAACCAGCCGCAGCTTGTGAGTTGCTCGCCGATTCCACAGAAACCGCTACTCTAGGCGATACCAAACTGGCGCTGCGTGGTAACCACTCATCCTGGAACTGGGATGCTGCCTATCAGCTGACCTACAAGGGTAGTGGTATCTACGAAGCTAAGGTGTCCGGCGTTGATCTGTCCGGTGGCTTCAAAATTGCTGCTGACACCGATAGCTGGGATCCGCAATTCTTTGCAACCTCTGGTGGTAAGCTGGTAGCGCCAATGGCAGCTGATACCGTCTATGAAGCCTACGGCCGCTTCGGTGGTGAAGGTTCTGATCCAGGCAACAACACAATGTCTCTGGGTGATGGCAACTGGTTGTTCCGTCTGAAGCTTGACACCTCCGCAGAGATGAGCGGTGCTGGCGTCAAGGGAACCATCGACGTTTGCCAACTGCCGTAATACATCAGGATTTCATTCTTGAACTACAACCGGGGCCTAGTGCCCCGGTTTTTTTATTGTCGCTGAACTCCATTTCTGAACCCTGGCTATACCAGTCAGCAGAAAGCACTACCCTGTAGCCAACAAACCTAGTCTGAGACTTGAATTGCAGACTATGGCATCTAGAATGCTCGAGTCCATCAGGAATATGTGACAGCAACGGCCATGGATGCAGACGAAATCGCGAGTCAACTGCCGCACGATTTCTCCGGCTATCCATCAACCACGCTGAACACGCTTGTAGGTCCCGGCTGTCATCAAACAATCCGGAATACCGCAACGCGGAGGAGACCTGATGAGACAATCATTGATTGAAATAAGCAGCCGCATGCTGTTTACCGAATACTTGCAGCATCTGAACATTCGCGTGCCCAATCTGCAGCAGGAGTGGGTGTATACCCGCGAAAAACAGGTACTAGCCTGTATCCGTGTCGGAGCAGAGCAACCGCGTTTCTTTATCCAGGCTTCCGGCATGACGAGAAAGTCCTAACGTCTGATTAACGGTCCGATATTTGCCTTAATAGGCCTGCGACTCGAGGCCTGTAGTGGCACACAACCATGCGACCACAACCGCCCAAGTCTTTCCTGCTCCGCCTCTCCGCAGCTGCGGAGCCCTGAAATAGACTTTCCTGGCACTTCTTGGCCAGTTTTTTTGACCGCAGAGTAAATTTGCGGTTCAATGCGCGCAATAATGATGAAATTGAACCGGCTTCAGCCTTCGGCGATCAAAACGCTGCCAGCGAAGCTAGCTATTTTATCTGGGCGCAGCGATGGCAATTCATGCCGATGCGTCACCTTCAGCCGCACACCTTCAGGCATTTTATGAGCGACAAACAAGAAAATAATCCGTTACACGGCATCACGCTGGAGAGCCTGCTCTCGGAACTGGTCAGCCTTTATGGTTGGCAAGGGTTGGCAGAACGCCTGCCTATCAACTGCTTCAGCCATGAGCCAAGCATGAAATCCAGCCTGAGTTTCTTGCGTCGCACCTCCTGGGCTCGTCAGAAAGTAGAAGCACTCTATCTGGCCAGCCAAGACAGCAGCCTGATGAATGCGGAAGTACCAGTTTCCGATGAACCCCGCAAGGTCATGAGTCGCCCCCAAGCCAGCGGACGCAGGCAAGCTGAACGCCGCCCTCGTCAGGGATATGGCACGGATCGCCCGCTCCGCGCTGACGGCGACCAGCCACAAGCAGAACGCAGCCCTCGTCGCGATGGAGATCGCCCGCAAGGCGAACGTCGTCCACGTCGTGATGGTGACCGTCCGCAAGGTGAACGATCCTCACGCCCCTATGGTGATCGCCCACAAGGTGATCGTGGCCCACGTCGCGATGGTGACCGTCCGCAAGGTGATCGTGGCCCACGTCGCGATGGCGACCGCCCGCAAGGCGAGCGCAGCTCACGCCCTTATGGCGACCGTCCGCAAGGTGACCGTGGTCCACGCCGTGATGGCGACCGCCCACAAGGCGAGCGCAGCTCACGCCCTTATGGCGACCGCCCGCAAGGTGAGCGCAGCTCACGCCCTTATGGCGACCGCCCGCAAGGCGAGCGCAGCTCACGCCCTTATGGCGACCGCCCACAAGGCGAGCGCAGCTCACGCCCTTATGGCGACCGTCCGCAAGGTGACCGTGGTCCACGCCGTGATGGCGACCGTCCGCAAGGCGAGCGCAGCTCACGCCCCTATGGCGACCGTCCGCAAGGTGAACGTCCCGCACGCCCCTACGGTGATCGACCCAATGAACGTGGTGCGCGCCCCCAGGGTGAACGGATTTTCCGCAATGACAATGACCCGGTACAACGGGAGCGGGCGCTGCAGCAACAAGAGGGACAACGCCGTCAAGGTGGTGAGCGCGGCGAACATTTTCCGCGTTCAGGCGAACGGCAGCACGGCCGCGATCATCAGCATGGCCGCCCACAAAACAGTCAGCGTCCAGCGTCACCGCGGCCAAGCAAACCCAGCACTGGCACATCCCCTTGGGGTACCCCGAAAAAGAAAAAGGAACAGGATGCCGAGTAAGTCGGCAACCTGGACAGTGGATAGCAGATGGCTCTGAAAATTAAATACCATTTCAACGGCAAACCGCGTCTCATCAATTTTGCCAATGATAAATATCACGACATCTATGAAGCGATGGCGGCGGCGGAAGGGATCGACTTGCGGCAGTTTCTGGCAATGGAAAAACAGATCGCTGCGCTGACTCGCGATAAGAGTGCCAGTAAAGATTATCGGGATAACGAATTTCTACGCTTCGGTTTCAGCGAGATTGAAGTGATTAAAGAGTAATGTTCAACATCCTGTACTAAGGCCACCGTTCGGTGGCCTTAGTTTTTAGCGCGCCTATGATTCGCCCCCCTCACAACCCACACCAGATTAGCGACGAAAGCTCAGTGGCGGCTTCGCCAGGATCAGATCACTGCGTGCGCTGGCGCAGCAGGTCAGGATCAGGCCATCCTCACGCTGACTGGCGCTAAGCCCGGGCACCTGAGGCTGCTCGACCTCTCCGGCAATCAGCAACTGCTTACACCGTCCACAGATACCCGCCCGGCAGGCATGGGGCAACTGAACTCCTCCCTCCTCCGCCTGTATCAACAAGGGCCGCTCGGGATCTGCCTGGAAAGAGGCATCCCCTTCCTCGGTCGATATCCGCACGGTAAACCGAGTGGACACTGAGCGAGCCAGCGTCTCATCTTCCTGAACTTGGGGACGAATGGGCGCCGCGACCTGTTCAGCGGGTAATCGGGGACGCTCGGGGTAGATAGTGGCGATCTGCGTCTCCAAGACTTCCACCGGATCGCTGACGCTCACCCAGCCCTCATTTAGCGGGATCAGGTTCTGGCCGAAATAGATCTCGCCATCCTCCCCCAGCCGGTAAGTCGCCAGCGTCGCCAGGGGCTCCCGCTGCGGGTGGTAGTGTCCTGACTCGGCATCCAGCGTGGTCATCACACAACGGCTACAGGGCTTGGCCACCAAAAACTCCACCTCGCCAATGCGGATCCGACGCCAGCCATCCTCGGCAAACGCAGCCGTACCGCTCACCACCAGATTGGGGCGAAATTGCTCCATACGCTGTGGTGTCGGTGAACGCCGATTGAGATCATCGAGCGAGGCTTGAGAGATGAGCAGCAGCGGATAACCATCGGCAAAACTGACATGCTGCTGCAATTTGGCGCGATAACGAGGCGATGATTCACCCAGCCAGAGTAGGCGGGCCGGCTCCCCCAGCAACTGGCTGAACCAGGCATCCGCCTCCATCCGGGTTACACGAGCAGAAAAAGAGTCACTCCAGACGCCGGTGGCCACCCGCTCCTGGTCAAATTGCGCAGAAAACAGCTCCAAATCAGACTGCCCAGGTGTACGCAGACAGATCCCCGCCTCCCGCCACAGCGCTCGTACCTGCTGCAGCTGTGGATGGGTTCGAGCGGTGATAAAACTGCCGTCCGGCCGGACAACCATATAACGACGGTCGCCAACCAGACCTTCAGCTCCGACCCACAACCGCGACTCATCCAGCCCGCGACAGGACTTCACCGGATATCGGAATAACCCACTCAGCTTGACCATGACTCGGCCCTTCAGCAACCCAGGAGGGGCACTAAGGTAACCTTCCGCTGCCATGAGCTCAAGGTGGTTTTTCCTTGGTTTAGGCGAGCAGTCTCAAGACTGCAGCATAAAGCGTTCGATAACGTGGGCAACACCATCCTCTTGATTGCTATGGGTGACAAAATCCGCCATCGCCTTGATCTCGTCGGTGGCATTGCCCATCGCCACACCCAGCCCGGCATAACTGAGCATATGGGCATCATTGCCGGCATCACCGACACAGATGATCGCCTCGGGGCTGATCTCCAGGTGCGCCGCCAGCGCGGCAACTCCGGTTCCCTTGTTGCTGTCCGGATGCAGGAACTCCAGGAAATAGGGGGTACTTTGTACCACGGTGAAACGCTGATACACCTCGGCAGGCAGGGCGGCCACGGCTTGGGCCAAGATCTCCGGCTCATCCACCATCATAACCTTGAGAATGGCTTCATCTTCGGGCAATTGGGCAAAATCCAGCTCGGTGAGCAGCAAATCATTGTGGCTGCGCTCCAACTCGGTATAGCGGCTGTTTCGTGGCGCAATCAATCCTTGCTGACGGGAGAACGCATGAATATTCACCCCCAACTGCTGACTCATGGCAAACAGGTCGCGCACATCCTGACCATTCAACAGGCGGCTGGCCAACACGGCACCACTACCCACATTCTGCACCAGGGAGCCGTTGTAGCTGAGGACATAGTCTTCGTGACTGGTCAGCGCCAACTGCTGCAAAAATTTTTCCATGCCGGCAATCGGGCGTCCCGAGGCCAGCACGACTTTGATGCCTTTTGCCTTAGCTGCCGCAATCGCCTGTTGCGTCCGCGCGGAGATGGAGCCATCGTCCCGCAACAAGGTTCCGTCCATATCCAGCGCGATCAATTTATACATAACACCCTCGAAATCCGTCAAAGCAACCGGTTGCATTGTGCGAGCAAGTGAGCCAAAAAACAAGGGAGCTCCAAGCTCCCTTGCCATATCCCTCTTCAGAGCCAAATCAGGCAAGCCAGGGCAATGCCAAAAACAGCTTGATGATCACCGCATTGAGAATGTCGATGAAGAAGGCCCCCACCATAGGCACTACCAGAAAGGCCAAATGGGAAGGTCCAAAGCGCTGGGTGATGGCCTGCATATTGGCGATGGCGGTGGGGGTTGCCCCCAACCCGAAACCGCAATGTCCCGCCGCCAGAACGGCCGCATCATAATTGCGCCCCATCACCCGGAAGGTGACGAAGTAGGCGTACAACGCCATAGCCAGGGTCTGTGCGGAGAGCAAGACGATCATGGGTAAGGCCAGCGCGGCCAACTGCCACAGTTTTAACGACATCAGCGCTATGGCTAAAAACAGCGACAAGCTGACATTGCCCAGTAACGAGACTTCCCGCTCCCCGACTTCATGCCAGCGCAGTAACCCCAGCACGTTGCGTAACAACACCCCGACAAATAAGACGCAGACAAAGGTCGGCAGTTCACAGGCGGTTCCCTGCAGCAACAGCGCAACCTGGGTTCCGGCCATCAAGCTCACGGAGATAAGCGCCAACGTCTCGATCATGGAAAAGGCCGTGATCGGGCGTTCACGCTCTGGCAACTCAAATCCCAGCGGTGACGAATCGGCATTCTCATTTTCGCCGGGAACCGTTACCTGTTTCACCAACTTGCGCGCCACAGGGCCGCCAATCAGGCCACCGAGGATCAACCCGAAAGTAGCGCAGGCGATCGCCAGCTCCGAGGCGGACTGCAGCCCGTATTTCTCAGCGAAAGTCGCACTCCAGGCGGCTCCTGTGCCATGACCACCCGAAAGGGTAATCGACCCGGCCAGTAACCCCATGCGCGGATCGAGCCCGAGCAGCGAAGCCAGGGTGATCCCCAGGGTGTTCTGCATCAGCAGCAGACCGGTTACCACCAACAAAAAGATAAACACAGCACGGCCGCCCCGACGCAGACTGGCAAAATCGGCATTCAGACCTATGGTGGCAAAAACGCCAGCATCAAGGGCGTCTGTAAAGCCGGATCAAACTGGACTGATTGTCCGGTCACACAGTAAATCACCAGCTGGATCAAGGCAATCAGCAATCCACCGGCAACCGGCTTGGGAATATTGTAAGTCCGCAAGAAAGGGATGCGGTTGACCAGGGAGCGGCCGAGCAACAAAACCAGCGATGCCGCCACCAAGGTGCCGTAAAAATCGAGTTGAATCATCCATCCTCCCTATTGATGGTCATAAAGCATTGGAAGCAACCAATGCAGGGATTGTGCGTGCAAAATATGCATTCAGTTTGCGCGTTGAACCCAAGTCTAGTCATCCTGAGTACAACGGATCGAAGCAATCCAGGTGAATGCATCTAATGCATCTAACGAAAGGCTCGGTTCACCCTGAGGATCTTGTGATGAGGCTTGTCACGAACTAAAAACAGTAACAAGCAATAGTGAAATACAACAACCAACCAGTCATTTTACAACGATAAACCTAAACAAATAGTAAATAACTAGATATATATAACCAGATACGGCACTCATTGCGACATTAAATGTTGAGCACTGTGCATTCCCGGAGATTCAAACTACTTCAAATATGAACGCAGAACCTTGATGAGCCCATCCGTGGCTTCCGGTTCATCATCGCCGGCCAGGGGCTGCATATGCTCCCGGATGTGCCCTTCCAGCACCTGTCCCATCAGACCGTTCACCGCGCCGCGCACCGCCGAAATCTGCTGCAGTATGTCATAACATCCCAGCCCTTCATCCAGAGAGCGCTCCAGACCATCGAGCTGACCACGCAGTCGACGGACACGATTAAGCAGGGCTTTTTTCTCTTTTTGGGTATGGCTCATCTTGATTCCTCGGCAAGTTCCGCTCGCATTATCCATGACAACCGGCTTGCTGAAATATACTGGGGGGGGGTATATTCAGTTAACACTATGACAAAGAGATGCCGGCATGTCCATATCACATACCGCGGCTCCCGTGCCGCCACAGACCACAACACTAACCTGCATCCAGGCTCAGGCGTTTCATCGTCCGATGCAGGGTAGTGAACGCAAGATAGCCTGGGTGGTGGCACTGACGGTGACCATGATGGTGATCGAAATCCTCGCCGGTTGGCAGTTCCACTCCATGGCCCTATTGGCCGATGGCTGGCATATGAGCACCCACGCCCTAGCTCTGGGTATTTCACTGCTGGCGTATGCCTTATCCCGTCGTTTTGCCGGCGATCATCGCTTCGCCTTCGGGACCTGGAAAATCGAGATCCTCGGAGCTTATACCAGCGCACTGATCCTGGCCGCCGTGGCCTGCTCCATGCTCTGGGAATCTTCGGTGCGGCTGTTCAACCCAGGCACCATCCGCTATGGCGAATCCATGCTGGTTGCCATGGTTGGACTGGTGGTGAATCTACTCAGCGCCTGGCTGCTGGGAGAACAGGGGCATAGCCATGGGCCTGGGCATCATCATGGTCACGGACATTCGGGCCACAGCCACGCCCATGTTCAACGGGATCATGACCATGACCATGACCATGACCATGACCACGACCACGACCATGACCATGAGCATGACCATGACCACGACCACGACCACGACCATGAGCATGACCATGACCACGACCATGAGCATGACCATGACCATGGACATCAGGACCTGAATAAAAAAGCGGCCTACATCCATGTACTCACCGATGCGGCCACCTCGGTTCTGGCTATTGTCGCACTCGCAGGTGGCATGCTGTGGGGCGCTGCCTGGCTGGATCCGGTGATGGGACTGGTGGGTGGCGTGGTGATCCTCTACTGGGCCAAAGGCTTGCTCAGTGAAACCACACGCATCCTGATCGATGCCGAGAGTCATGGTACCGTCAGTGAACAGATCCGCGACACGGTAACCCGCCACAACAGCTCGCTCCTGGACCTGCATGTCTGGCGCATTGGCGAGACTCGCTATGCCGCTATCGTCGGCTTGCCTGCGGTGACAGAGTCGCAATTGATCCACTTACGGCATCATCTGGAACAAATCCCCAATCTGGCGCACCTGACGCTGGAAACCCACTCTCATTAGGCAAGAGAGACATGACACAACAACAGAGGCGCCATCAGGCGCCTCTGTTGTGAACTATCAATGCCCCGAAGGATCACGAGGCGAATAAGGGTTGCACTCGCGGCAGCATCAACAGCTCATGGAATCGCTCAATCGCATGATGCGAGGTCACGAATTGAGACTCGCGGCGCAGATTAAACCAACAGGTTTCCATCCCCACACCCGCAGCACCAGCAACATCCGTCTGCGGATTGTCGCCGACCATCAGCACATCGGCAGGCTCGACAGACACCATGCGCGCCAACGCGGCTTCAAAGATCCGCGGATCGGGTTTGTTCACGCCTAACTCTTCGGAAACCAGCATAAAATCAAAACAATCCGCTAACCCGCTCTGGTTGAGGCGTGCGTGTTGGATATCCGCAAAACCATTGGTAATGATCCCCATCCCGACCTTGCCATGTAATTGGCGCAGCGTCTGTTCGACTCCGGGCAGCGGCTGGCTGCGTTGCAAAATGGCCTGTAAAAAGGTGTGATTCAGCTCTAGCGGCGAAACGCCCAACTGTGGCGCTAAATCGCGAAAACGGGCTTGCTTCAAGGTTTCGGCGTCCAGCAGCCCCGCATTGTATTGCTCCCATAGCGCCTTATTCAGCGCCTGGTAATCCCCCAGCATCTCAGCGGTCAGGGTCACCGAATAGTGCGCCAGCGCGGCATTTAATGCTTCAGCTGCCGGAAAATCAAACAGGGTATCGTCCAGATCAAACAGGATCCACTGATAAGCCATAATTCAGGTCCGCCCTTGTCATTAGGAGCGGGAATGCTACCACAGGCTAATCGAAGAGGGTCACATCATCGGCGTAGAGCTTGGCAATCAGCGCTCGCAAATCCACGCCAGGAGACAAGCGCTGGAGCAAGGAACGAAGCTGAGACACTTGCTCCACCAGATGACGCTCCGAGTGTCGAGCCACCCCGCGCATCATGAGATCGAGCATATGAGTCTGGAGCGTAGGCAAAGAGATCAGATTAACGCTGTGCTGCAACTCATGCTCCTCACACCAACACATGAGTTCATGCAGGGGCGGTATTACCTCGGGGCCCCCTAGCGCCCAGGCTCGGATGTCGGTGACCCGGATCCAGGGACCTGGTGGTAACTGACGGGCGGCGTTGATGATGGTATCGCGATAGCGACAGGCAAACTCGTAATTAATGCCGCCGGCCACGCGTATCCAGAGCAAAGAACCTACGGCTTGATAGTTAAAAACACCATGGCTATCCACGGAGTTGTCCTCGATGACCATTAACAATGCTGATTCAGAATTTGAGAATGGCAAAATGGAACCCATTCGTCCATGCAGCGATTGACTATGTCTCGAGCAAAGGTGCCCCAATAGCACCATAAGCTTGAAAACCCGCGGTTTTTCAGACAATAAAAAACCCGACGTCAGGTCGGGTTTTTTCAACGCGGGGGAAAATTATTTCACCGCATCCTTCAACGCCTTTCCGGCGACGAAAGCTGGCACATTGGAAGGCGCGATAGTGATTTCAGCACCAGTCTGCGGGTTACGACCTGTACGGCCAGCACGGTGATTAACCTTGAAAGTACCAAACCCGACCAACTGAACTTGATCACCCTCTTTAAGGCTCTGAGTGATGCTGTTCAGAATTTCTTCCAGTGCAACTTTGGCCTGGGCTTTGCTCATATCAGCCTTTGCTGCAATCGCATCGACAAGCTCAGTTTTATTCATAGAGAGTCCTTTTTTATTCCGGCGCTAATTAAAAATCAGCGACCAATCTAGTCAAAAAAACAGCCTCAAGCAAAGGCTTTATCCCGCACCACGCGGTGATCGGCCAGCTTTTCGGCAAGAAGTGCCGAGCTCTTCACACTTATCCCACACATACCGCCAATTGTGCGCAGTTATCTAGCCAATAGCCCTTGGCGAAAGCGCTATCATCATTAATAAGCGACGCAACCCAGCAGAGTATTCGTCATCCACAATAGAAGGACTATAGAGCCGCAAAGCCATTACTCTGGTTGTCGATGCGTGTGGTGAGATTCAGGAGATCGCCTGGATGCAAGATTTGCTGGCAATCCAACTCGGGCCGGAAAGCAACGACCATCAGTGTTCACCGCTGGTCGTCGTGATGAGCCTCAAGCTTACTCGAGGGCAATCCCCAGATTGGAGACACCGTCCTGAGCCGCCAGGGAGCGGATCGCCAAGATCTGTTGCGGATCCCGAGGTCTGGAGACCTGATTCAACAGTTCCACCTGGAATGCCATCTCCTGCTCCATCAACGGCTGTTCATACAGTTCTTCTTCGGTCAATTCCCGCTCTTCGAGCATCTCGATAAAGCCGGCCACCGAACCGATCGACGCATTACTCGCTTCCATAGCCTCTTCACCAATCCGGCAGATCACCGAGTTGTAGGCACAGCCCAGAGCGACACAGGCATCCAGTGCCGGGTAGGCTCCATAGCTCTCTTCGTGAGTCGGGTCGGGAATGAATGCTTCAAAGGACTCCAGAATGGCCGACAGATTGACTCGCGATCCCTTCTCCGTCAGATAACGCCACAGGCTATCCAGCGCGGCGCGAAACTCGATAGCATTGCCTTTGCCGGTGCTCTCGGCGTACAAATGATAATTGGGATACATGCGTTCGGCCAAAGCCAATGCAAATACACTCTGCTGCCAGGGTTCCAAATCCCCCAGGCGTTTATAAAATTTATCACCGAACACGCGGTTACTCCCTCACTATGAATACACGCATTGTATGCCGATGACCACGCTATTGCACTCTCCCCCTGACGCCCCCTCATCCTGAAGGCTACGAACTCGAATCCTGAGACGCCCTGCGCTACCATCAAGGAAATCAGGAGGTTCTCATCATGACCCATCACACCTTGCTGCTACTCAGCCGTGACAACAACAGCTATCAGCAATTACTGACGCAACAAGCACTGCCCAATCTCAGGTTACTCGTCGCTGATAGCCCATCCGAGGCGCAGCAGCTTGCTCCGCAAGCAGATATCTTGCTGGGCGAACCCGCTACCATCGCAGCCGTATTATCCATGGCCACCCGGTTACGATGGGCTCAGTCCACCTACGCGGGTGTCGATGCGCTACTACAACCCGGCTTACGTCAGGATTATCAACTGACCAATATCCGGGGCGTCTTCGGCCCCCTGATGAGCGAATACGTCTTTGCTCATCTGCTCAGCCTGACCCGTCACTTACCCATTTATCGCGAACAACAAAAAAACCGCCACTGGCAAGCGCTACCCTATCGCCCGTTGAGTGAACGCCGCCTGTTGATTCTGGGCACTGGCAGCATAGGCCAGCATCTGGCGATGACGGCACATCAATTTGGTATGGAAGTCTGGGGCGTCAATCGCCAGGGCCACGAAGTGGCTGGATTTGATGACATATTCCAACCTTCGGCGCTTCCGCACCTGTTACCGCAAGTCGATGTCATCGTCAGCGCCTTGCCGTCTACCCGGGAAACGCGACATCTGTTCAACCGCGAGTTGCTCGCCTGCTGTAAACCCACAGCCATCCTGTTCAACGTAGGACGAGGCGATGCGATCCAGAGCGAGCATCTACTGGAGGCCCTCAAGTCCGGACGCCCGGGAGTGGCCATTCTGGATGTCTTCGAAGAGGAGCCGCTGCCCCCCCATGATCCACTGTGGCAACTGCCGAATATCCTGATCACCCCGCACAATTCCGCCTGGAGTCATCCCGACCAGGTGGCCCGGATCTTCGAGCGCAACTATTTGCGCTTCCTGGAGCAGGCGCCACTGGAGTTTATGGTCGATTTTCAACGCGGCTATTGAACTGAAGTCCTGGACCTTTCCGTTGGCCTGAGGCGCCGTAACCGAGTTGCCTCAGGCTGATGCCCCATATTGGTACATCCTGCTCGAGATCATCCCGCCATCCAGCCATTGATCATGGGATTGATCAGGATAATGCGTCATTCCAGATCTCAATCGACGCCATTTGAGCTGCTGAAAAACGGTATACTCCTTGCTTATATCTATCCGGCTTACGGTGCTGCCCAGGATCAGGCACTTGGGGTTGACGAGGATCAGTCGAACCCTGAGTCGGATCGACACCCTACCGGTTCAGGAGCAGGAACTATCGCTACTACCGGATAAAAAAGCAGCATGTAACCGTTACATCGGCTCTGTAGGCCGCAAAAATCTTGGTTAGTGACCACTATCCGTGATACAAATCCGGTTTTGAAAGTGTCAGGCGCGCCTCTGCTTCGCCCCTGCGTTTCGTGATGATATAAATCATCGGTTTTCTATGTATCCAGTTTCGATAAAGCAAGGACACAGGATGAAACGGTTTTTAGCTCCAATGAGCAGAATCGCCGAGTGGGAGCCTCCCATTCCCCGGCAACACCTGTACGCCATCTTGATGTTGGCGGGGTTTTCTGTTGCCAGCGTAACACTGCTGCCTTCCCCGAATGAGCTGCTTGCGGATAATCCCATCACGGTACAAGCCGAAGATCTCTCTGCCGAAGCCAATATCTCCGGTACCCAAGCTGCAGATACCGAATTTTTAACCATCCCTGATCACGAAGTGGTCGGTGATGAGGCGTCTCCCGTTGATGGTCTGGACGCGGATTCAGCACCGGATCCCGAATGGCTTGACTATAAGGTGAAGGGTGACGACAACTTATCCGTGATCTTCAACACCTTGAACCTGCCCGCCAAGACCCTACATAAGTTGCTGGAAGTGGACATCCAGAACTCCCTGATCCGACTCAAGATCAACCAAAAACTCTCCTTCATGGTCGATGGCAACAACGTTTTGCAACAGTTGGCTATCCCATTGGACGGCGAGCGGCGCGTGTTGTTCGAGCGCCAAGGCGACAATTATGTTTCTCGTGTTGAACCTGTGAGTGGTGATGCCGCCAAGTTTGTCAGCAACACCGTAGATGATGACGAAGCCGAGAGTGCCAAGCCACAAACCAAGGCTATCGTAGACGCCAAGTCCGATCTCAAGACAGCAAAAGCGGAACAGAAAAAGAAAGAAGTGGCTACGGTTCGCCCGAGCCGGGTCATTAAAGGCAGTATCAGTGGAGCCTTTGTCACCAGCGCCCGTAACGCGGGACTGACCAATAACCAGATCCACAAGGTTGCCAACATGTTCCGGGGCCGTATCGACTTCCGTCGTGATCTGCACCGGGGCGATACCTTCAAGGTCCTGTTCGATAAGGCACATAGCGAGAATGCCAAGATCCTGGCTGTGGCTTTCACGATTAATGGCCGAAATTTTAGCGCCTTCCGTAACACGGATGGGAATTTCTACGATGAAAGCGCCTCCAGTTTCAGCAGTGCCGGCACTTTCATGCGTTATCCGATCCCGGGCCAGCGTCGGGTCAGCTCTGGTTTTAGTCCCAGCCGCCGCAACCCGGTAACCGGGCGAGTGCAACCCCACAATGGTACGGACTTTTCAGTCCGCGTCGGAACTCCGGTTCTGACGACCGGTGAGGGCATTGTCATCAAGGCCACCAGCCATAGAGACATGGGACGCTACGTGGTAGTTCGTCATGGCGGTAAATACACCACAGTGTATATGCATCTGAGCAAGCTACTGGTGAAACCCGGGCAAAAGATCAAACAAGGCCAGAAGATTGGTTTGTCAGGAAACACTGGCCGCTCTACTGGTCCTCACTTGCATTATGAGTTCCGTATCAACAACCGTCCGGTCAATGCCATGCGTGTCGATTTGCCGATGAATGAAAGTATGGGCGGCAAGAGCAAGCGTCAATATCTGGCTAAGGTTCGCGAATACAAGCGGTTAATGAATCGGGGCTAGAACGCACTCTTCGATAACAGTCAATAACAAGGCCGACAGCAATGTCGGCCTTGTTGTTTGATTGCGACCAGAAACATGGTACCGACGATGACTACCGGTGATACGGGCGAGAGAGGCGATGCACGGCATCGACAAAATGCGTCGGCTGCGCCGGATCCACATCCTGGGCGATCCCATGCCCCAGATTGAACACATGACCATTGCCTGGACCAAACTCCGCAAGAATACGTGCCACTTCCTGCTCAATGCCGGATGCCGAGGCATATAACATGGCGGGATCCATATTGCCTTGCAGGGCCACCCGATGACCGACCCGACGCCGGGCATCGGCCAAATCCACCGTCCAGTCCAGACCAATCGCATCACAGCCAGTGTCCGCAATCGCCTCCAGCCACTGACCACCATTTTTGGTGAACAGGGTGACGGGTACAGGACGACCTTCGGACTCCCGAGTGAGCCCGGCAACAATCCGCGCCATATAATCCAGCGAAAAAGCTCGATACGCGGGAGTAGAGAGCACACCACCCCAAGTATCAAAAATCATCAACGATTGGGCGCCAGCCGCTACCTGGGCATTCAGATACAGACATACACTGTCCGCCAGCTTAGCCAGCAAGGCATGCAGGATTTCCGGCTCTCGTACCATCATCTGCTTGATGCGAGTAAACGTTTTGGAACTGCCCCCCTCCACCATATAGGTGGCCAGTGTCCAGGGACTGCCCGCAAAGCCAATCAGCGGAACCTTACCTTGTAAGGCGCTGCGAATGGTTCGGACCGCATCCATCACGTAGCGCAACTCATCTTCCGGATCAGGAACCGGAAGTTGTTGCACATCACGCAAACACGTCACAGGGCGGGCAAAGCGCGGGCCTTCGCCCTGACCAAAGGTCAATCCCAATCCCATGGCATCCGGTATGGTCAAGATATCCGAGAATAGAATGGCGGCATCCAGCGCATAGCGACGCAATGGCTGTAGGGTGACTTCGCACGCCAACTCGGGATTACGACACAGCGACATGAAATCACCGGCTTGGGTTCGGACATCACGGTATTCCGGCAGATAACGCCCCGCCTGCCGCATCATCCAGACCGGCGTTTCATCGACAGGTTGCCGCAGCAGGGCACGTAAGTAACGATCATTCACCAAGGGTTGCATACTCTTTCCATTTCCTCGGACCATTGAGAATGCCGATTGTAACATTCTGACCTGTAACCGGAAGCTCACTGGACGATAGCCTTTTGCTAACAAATCATGTCCGAGTTAACAGAGCGCAAAGAAAGGCTGCCAGGCTATTGACCTGATCTGAAATAACTCCGTTTAATGGCAGTAACAAAAGCGTTACAACAAGTCAGATGGGGAGGCTCTATGCTCACTCGAATCGATAAAACCCGCCAGTTACTGGCCGGTAAAAATGAGTCGATAGATGCGCTACTGGATGCGCGGCATGAATTGCTGGTGCAGTTTGTCGGTCTGTTGAGCCACAAGAGCAACCGGAAAAAATGCCTGCCCTCCTGCACTCAGGTTCAGGATTTCTGCCAGCATCTGGTGGACTATATATCCGCAGGGCATTTCGAGATTTATCAGCATGTTATCAGTGCTATCGAGAAGGCCAGCGGGCGCCGTCTGTCCATTGTGAATCGGATATTACCGAAGATAGAGGCCACCACTGAGTTTGCCCTGAGCTTCAACGACAAGTACGGCGATGGCCTGGACGAAGATAAGCTGCTGGAGCTGGATGCCGATCTGAATGAGCTCGGCCCGCTGCTGGAGGAGCGCTTCCGTCTGGAGGATCGACTGGTCAAGGCCTTGCAGATCCTGGATGAAATTATCGCCGCCTGAGCATTTACCCCGTGCCTGAAGCACATTATTCAAGCATGGGGCTTACCTTGGTCCGCCAGATCCGCCTACACTAAAAACGACGAGTTCAGGAGGACACCATGATCGAGCGCCGCCGTTTTTTCCGCGTTATTTTTTCTACTCCGGCACAGTTATGTCAGGGCGAGCGCTGCTGGCAGGTCAAACTGCTGGACTTATCCTTGCAAGGGGCGCTGGTTGAACAACCCGAGGGCTGGCCGGAGACCGTAACGGGTCGTTTCGAACTCAGCTTCGCGTTGGCCGGATCGGATATCGAAATCCGCATGGAAGTCGAGCCCAGTCATGCCGGGAAAAATCGCCTCGGTTTGTATTGCCACCATATTGATATCGACAGTGTCTCCCACCTCAAACGGCTGATTGAATTGAACGTCGGCAACGCCGATATGCTGCAGCGCGAGTTGGCTCACCTGCTGGAAGAACATATCGAGCATGAGCAATCCCATTCCGCGGATTAACCCCTCGGTCAATCAAAGCAGAGAGGCCACCCCGCGGTGGCCTCATGCATTCATGCGCAGCAAGCAGACTAAAGCAGCTCCAGCGCTTCAGCTAAGGTACTGACGGCCAGGATTTCCATCCCAGGAATGGGTTGTTTGGGCATATTGCCCTTGGGAATGATCGCTTTGCGAAAGCCATGCTTGACCGCCTCTTGCAGGCGCTCCTGGCCCGAGGGTACCGGGCGAATTTCACCGGACAACCCCACCTCACCGAAACTGATGAGATCCTGGGCCACCGGCCGATCGCGGAAACTGGAGACCATGGCCAGGATCAACGGTAAATCCGCACTGGTCTCCTCGACCTTGACCCCGCCAACCACATTGATAAACACATCCTGATCCGACATCTGCACACCACCATGGCGATGCAACACCGCCAACAGCAACGCCAGACGATTATGCTCGGTACCTACCGCCAAACGACGCGGATTGGAGAGCTGGGAGTAGTCCACCAGGGCCTGTAGCTCGACCAACAGTGGGCGGGTGCCTTCCCAAATCGCCATCACCACTGAGCCCGGACTTTCGGCTTCACCTCGATTGAGGAAGATGGCCGAAGGATTACTGACCTCTTTCATCCCCTGGGCCGTCATGGCAAATACGCCCAGTTCATTGACGGCGCCGAAGCGGTTCTTCTGACACCGCAGGGTACGGTAACGGGAGTCGCCATCCCCCTCCAGCAACACAGAGCAGTCCACACAATGCTCCAGCACTTTGGGACCCGCCAGAGTGCCATCCTTGGTCACATGGCCCACCATGAAGATGGCCACCTGATGCTGCTTGGCAAAACGGGTCAACTGGGCAGCGCCCTCCCGCACCTGGGAGACAGAGCCCGGCGCCGAACTGACATCAGCCACATGCATCACCTGAATGGAGTCGATGACCATGATGGCGGGTTTTTCCTGCTGCGCCAGGTTGCAGATCTGCTCGACACTGGTTTCCGAGACAATCCGCAGCTTATCGGTCGGCAGATTCAACCGGCCGGCGCGCATTGCCACCTGCTGCAACGACTCCTCCCCAGTGACGTAGAGGGTCGGCATCCGTGCCGCCAGCTGACACATGGTCTGCAACAGCAAGGTGCTCTTACCGGCTCCGGGATGACCGCCAATCAGAATGGCAGAGCCCGGAACTATACCGCCACCCAGCACCCGGTCCAGTTCGCGAAATCCGGAGCTGAAACGAGGAATTTCGGTCAGGGCGACATCGGCCAGGGTCTGCACCTTGCCACTGAGCTCACCGGCATAGCCACTCAAGCGCGAGCCACTCTTGGCCGTCGCTGTGCTCATCCGAATCTCGGAGATGGTGTTCCATTCGTGGCACTCGCCGCACTGCCCCTGCCAACGGGGAAATTCGGCGCCACATTCACTGCAAACAAACGCAACTTTGCTTCGGGCCATCACACAAACTCATTAAGAAAACAAAGACATGGTCGATATAGTAAAATACATTTAGCCAACAAAGCTTGTTGTCATGGAACGGACTTACCCGGTTATGGATTCAGAAAGGCCACATCCTCTGCTCGAACAGCTATTGCCGCTGATCAGAGAGCCCGACTTTGATGAAATATTCAGCCGCCTGACCCATGGTGAGAACAACAATACCCGTTTTTTGCTAAAAATGGAGCTCAAGCGCAAATCTACCCCGTCCGTGCGCAGTATCGACCTGCGGGCCCGGAATAGTGCCGTGCCCTTCGTCTATGCCGGGATCCAGCACTTTATGACCCCGGAAGATATCGAAGTGTTCCAGGCCACGATTCCCATCTACCACGGTAAATACACGGTAGGGGTCTACGAGGCGGTACTGGCGGCACAAAAAGAGCGGCTGAAAAAAGACTCCCAGCTCGGCGAGGATCCATCCCATGATCCCCATCGCTTCGAGATCGACTCGGTGCACTTTGCCAGTTACTACCACAGACGCGAAGAGCGTATGCATTTCAGCTCGCCGGTAGTACTCAAGCTCGGTTCCCAACCTGCGCTTCAGGCCAAGACCTCGGATATATCTCCTGGTGGCTTGCGGCTATTGCTGACCGCCCCCATCGCCTTCGAAGTGGGCGAACTGTGTCATGTCACCTTCACCGGCTTGCAGAAGGAGTCTCCGGCTCCCCTGATCAACGAACCAGTCTGCTATCAGATCCTCGGCGAGGAGCTGCGGGAAAACCGCTTCTGGCTCAAGCTGCTGCGCGCCGATTCCGATCCCGAGCTGGATCGTTATCTGCACAACTTCATCGATACCAATAAAGTTCGTTATCGGGTCAGCATCGATTATCTACTCTCCTCGGTCGAGGTGAAGGGCTACGAGCAATACTATCTGCCGCGCATGACCGGCTTGCCGTTGTTCTTCAACAAAGAGGCCACCCCGCAACTGGTACATGTGCTCAAAAGCGAGAACAATCAGGCGGTGCTGGAATACTGGCGTGACGAACGCAATAACGACAAGCTCGGTGGACTCTTCACCCCGCTGCGGATGCAACGCCTGCTCAGTCAAACTCAGCCCCACAAGCAATGCTGGATCTACTGCTTCACCCACACAGTGCGCAGCCATATCTACTTCTTCTCCGCCACCCAGGAGGAGCTCGAAGAGAGCGGGTTACGGGATCTGTTCTTCACCGTCGGAGCCCGGCGGCCAAGCTGGCGTGTATTCAAACTGGATCTGGAGGCCATTCAGCTCAACAGCCAGGGCCTCAAGAGCCTAATCAACATCGATGGCCTGCCTCCAGCCCACGTTGCCACGGTGGAACAACAACTGGAGCAACTCGGTTATGTCGGCCAGCTCATCGCCGTCGATGATGATGCCCAGCGCATCGACTATCTGACCGATGCCTTGGAGGAGTTCCAGGCCAATCAGTTGCAGATCTTTGCCAATCCGATTGAGGTGCCAGCATTCGAGCTAGAGCTGCTGCATTACGTGCAACTGCGCAAGGAGCTGCGTTACATGCACAAGACCGCCGTGGCGGTGAAACATGGCGTCAATACCGTGGTCGGCTGGACCCGCGATATTTCCACACACGGTCTACAGGTCGAGCTGGAGCAACCCCTGGCCTGTGAGCGAGGCGATATCATCGGACTAACTCTGCCCAAGCTACAAGCTCTGACCCGGGATATGAAACTGCAGAATCTGGCTTATCGGGTGGTGAATGCCAATCCGGCCCATACCGTACTGAATCTGTGCATCGAAGGGTCGGCTGATACGCATATCGGCCGATTGTTCTTCCAGCGCCTGATCGACAGTAACCCGGACAAGCTCAAAACCGCTCGTGAGCTCAAACGCATGAGCGGCATGGCTCGGGCACTACGCAATCTATATACCTATCACCTGTTCAATACCCCCTTGTACTTGAGCAAGGCCAAGCCCAATCGGCTCGGCGCCATCGGCACCATCGATAAACCCCGGCCATTACAAGGTTTGCTGACCGAGTGCTGCGTGGAGAAACCCTTTAACCTGCTGCCACTGTTCCAGGGGCCGTTGCTCAAACATCTCATTTTGCTGCCGCTGCGCAAGCTACGTCGGGAGGATGCTCCCTATAGTTGCGAGATCTTCATCAGCCGCCAGTTCGACAGGCAGGGTGATCTCTGCTACGACAGCCGCCTGGAGGATGAATTCACCAGCGCCGAGGATAAGCGCCACTTCGTGCGCAATGCCCTCAAGCGCGGCAACTTCTCCTCGGTGCGACTATTTCTCTCCCGCACCGGTCGCCCGGATGTGGACTTCATCGCCGGTGAGCTGGATTACGTCGCCAAATATGCCATCCATAAGGCACGGCAGCTGGAAGAGACGCTGTGGAGTGTGGCCGGTATCTGCGACTTGATGGATACCACAGCCGCCACCCTGTACCGTTTGAAAATCAAACGCTAGTCGCTGACGCCCACCGATACACACAAAAAAGGGAGCCGTGATGGCTCCCTTGTCATTTCGGTCGGCGCGAATATCAGCGCAGTGCCGCCACCCGGGCCCCAGCGTGCAGCAAGCAGAGCACGGCTTCCAGATCCAGCTGGCGAATCGCCACCTGCGCCTGTTCACGGACAATGGGCTTGGCATGGATCGCCACGCCGAGTCCCGCCACCTTGAGCATCGGCAAGTCATTGGCTCCATCGCCGATGGCCACCGTCTGCGCGCTGCCGATGCCGTAGCGGGTCTGCAGCAGTTGCAGGGTCTCGGCCTTGACCTTGGCATCGACGATGCGCCCCAGCACCTGACCGGTCAGCAGCTCACCGTCCGTTTCCAGGTTATTGGCTTCGATATGATCCAGCCCCAGATCCTGCTGCAGCTTGCCAGCAAAGCGGGTGAAACCCCCAGAGGCAATCGCCACCTTCCAACCGGCCGCCTTGGCGCCATCCACCAGCAGTGTCAGACCCGGCATCAGCGGCATATTGGCGGCCACCGCGTCCAGGATCGAAATGGGGGCATCCTTGAGCAGCGCCACCCGGTTACGCAGGCTGTCGGCAAATTCCAGCTTGCCCTGCATGGCCGCAGCGGTCACCGCCGATACCTGTTCACCGACACCGGCCAGACGGGCTATCTCGTCAATGCACTCGATCTGGATGGCGGTGGAGTCCATATCCATCAGGATCAGGCCCGGCTCAGCGAAGTTGGGCAACTCGGCGACATGGGCGGCATCCAGCGGCCACTCCTGGGCCTTGAGCCAGAGCGCCAGCTCGGCATCATAGCGATCCAGCGCCAACACCAGCACCTGCACTTCCGCCAGCACAAACGGCGGCACCAGTGCCCACGCGATATCAAGACTCTGCAGCTGGGCAACCACAACCGCCAGTTGCTCGCGGCTAAGAAACTCGCCCATCAGCACCAGATAACCGCCTTGAACCGGCAAGTGTTCACGGGGCAGCAAGGTATCGGCCTGGGCAACATAGACGGGGGCAGAAGCCAGGACCGAAGACCAGGCGGCAACATCATGGGGCAAGTGAGAAAAAGGCATCTGGCGTAGGGCTCCCAGCTGAACGCAAAAATGAGCGCTCAGGGTAGCGATCCGGCTGGCAACAGGCAAGGTTTTGCGCCCATAAAAAGGGGACGCTCTGCGCGTCCCCCTGATGGCATATCACCCAGGCCGAGCATGGGTGCCATTCCAAGCTGCAGGCCCTCAGGCCACTTGATCGGCCAGCAGCACCGAGTCCAGCGCAATCAGGATCATCTCGTTGAAGGTCAGCTGACGCTCTTCGGAGCTGGTTTGCTCATGGCGCTTGATGTGATCGGAGACGGTGCAGATGGTCAATGCCTTGGCACCGAATTCGGCCGCCACACCATAGATACCGGCCGCTTCCATCTCGACGCCCAGAATGCCGTATTTCTCCATCACATCGAACATGGCCACATCCGGGTTGTAGAACAGATCGGCGGAGAACAGGTTCCCGACCTTGACGGCGATACCCCGGGCTTTGGCGGCATCCACGGCGTGGCGCACCAGATCAAAATCGGCCAGCGCAGCAAAGTCATGATCCTTGAACCGCATGCGGTTCACCTTGGAGTCGGTACTGGCGCCCATGCCGATGACCACATCGCGCAAGTTGACATCATCCCGTACCGCGCCGCAGGAGCCGACACGGATCAGAGTAGTCACCCCATACTCGGTGATCAGCTCCTTGGTGTAGATGGAGCAGGAGGGGATCCCCATGCCATGACCCATGACCGAGATACGGCGACCCTTGTAAGTCCCGGTGTAGCCATACATGTTGCGGACATCAGTCACCAGCTCGGCATTATCGAGAAAGGTCTCGGCAATGTATTTGGCGCGCAGCGGATCGCCCGGCATCAAGACAACATCAGCAAAGGCACCCTCTTTGGCATTGATATGAGGAGTTGGCATCGTTTGGTTCCTTATATAGTTCCTGGTAGCACTGTCTTATTCAGAACCGCGGGTCGGGCTCGCGGTCCGGTTCATCATTCAATAAAGCTGGTTCCGTAATCGAGCGCTGGCAAGCCGTGATAGCGGGCTATGCTCTGGCCAATATCGGCGAACGTCTCGCGGCGGCCCAGATCTTGCGCCGCCACCGGAGGGCCACAGAAGATCATCGGCACATACTCACGGGTATGATCGGTTCCGGTCCACGTCGGGTCACAGCCATGGTCGGCGGTCAGCACCACCAGATCACCAGCGCCTAATTGTTCCATCAGCTCCGGCAAGCGGCGGTCAAAATACTCCAGCGCCCGGGCATAGCCCGCCACATCGCGGCGGTGGCCATAGGAGGAGTCAAAATCGACGAAGTTGGTGAAGATGATGCTGTGATCCCCGGCCGCTTGCAGTTGCTGCAACGTGACATCCCACAGCTCCTCAAGGCCGGTGGCCTTGAGCTTCTGGGTGACACCGCAACCGGCGTAAATATCGGAGATCTTGCCGATGGCAATCACCTCGCCACCCGAGGCCTTCATCTTGTCCAGCAAGGTCGGCATGGGGGGCTCGACCGCGTAATCATGACGGTTACCGGTGCGCTGGAATTCACCGGGTTTGTTCCCGGTGAAGGGACGGGCAATCACCCGGCCTATGTTATAACCACCGTGGGTCAACTCCTCGCGCGCCAGTTCACACAGGGCATAGAGGGCATCCAGACCATAGGTCTCTTCATGGCAGGCGATCTGGAACACCGAATCGGCCGATGTGTAAAAAATCGGCTTGCCGGTGCGCATATGCTCTTCGCCCAGCTCATCGAGGATCACGGTACCGGAGGAGTGACAATTACCTAGGTATCCAGGTAGTTTGCCCTTGGTCACCAGCGTTTCCAGCAAGGCAGGCGGAAAGCTCTGCTCCTTGTCGCTAAAGTAGCCCCAATCGAACAGCACCGGCGAACCTGCCATCTCCCAGTGACCAGAGGGCGTATCCTTGCCCGAGGAGATTTCCTGGGCATAGCCATAGGCCGCTTGCGGTACCACGCTGGCATCCAGACCGGCCGGAAACTCGCCGCTGGCCCCGGCACAGGCGTGAGCCAGACCCAGACGGGTTAAATTGGGGATCTGCAGCGGCCCCTGGCGGTCGATATCGGCGCGGCCCGCGGCACACTCGGCGGCAATATGGCCGAGGGTGTTGGCGCCGGTATCGTTAAAACGGGCGGCGTCAGCGGCAGCGCCAATGCCCAGTGAGTCCATCATCAGAATAAAGGTACGTTTCATGGCTATAGCTCCTTCACATCGCTGGCCGTGATGCGTTGATAAACCTCGGGTAACGCCTCGGGACTAGTATCCCCGATGACGATGGCCTGCCGCAGGGCCTGGGCCGCCTCCTGATAATCCGCCTCGCTGCGGGCATGGATCAGAGCGAGCGGTTGCCCAGCTGTGATCGCCTGACCCAGCTGGCAGAAGTCACTGAAGCCGACACGGTAGTCGATGGCATCGCTGGCCCGACGACGACCGCCGCCCATGGCCACCACCGCCATACCGATGGCGCGGGTGTCCATACGCTGCACGAATCCGCCACGTTCGGCCAGCAGCGGCCGGATCACGGGGGCGCTCGGCAGGTACTCGTCATAACGACTCATAAAATCAGCCGGACCGCCCAGAGCCGCGACCATGCGGCCGAAACGTTCAGCAGCAGCGCCGTTATCCAGCACAGTTTGCAGCTTGGCATGGGCTTGGCGCTCATCGGCAGCCAATCCGGCGGCCACCAGCATATCGCTACACAGCGCCATGGTCACGGCATGCAGCCGTGGGTTGCGGTACTCACCGAGCAGATAACGCACCGCTTCGCGCACCTCCAGGGCATTGCCGGCACTGGAGGCCAGCAACTGGCTCATATCGGTGAGCAGCGCCGAGGTCTTGCAACCGGCGCCATTGGCCACCGCGACGATACTGCGCGCCAACTCGGCCGATTTCTCGAAGCTGGGCATGAAGGCACCGGAGCCCACCTTCACATCCATCACCAGCGCCTGCAGACCCGCCGCCAGCTTCTTGGAGAGGATGGAGGCGGTGATGAGCGGAATGGCCTCGACGGTCGCCGTCACATCCCGAGTGGCATAGAAGCGCTTGTCGGCGGGGGCCAGATCACCGGTCTGACCGATGATCGCCACCCCGACCTCCTTCACCACGCGGCGCAGCAACTCGGTACTGGGCGCCGTCTGGTAGCCGGGAATGGCATCGAGTTTATCCAGGGTACCGCCGGTATGCCCCAGGCCACGGCCGGAGATCATCGGTACGAAGCCGCCACAGGCAGCCACCATGGGCCCCAGCATCAGCGAGGTCACATCCCCCACTCCGCCGGTAGAGTGCTTGTCGACAATCGGCCCACCCAGCTCCAGCGATGTCCAGTCGAGGACCGAGCCGGAATCGCGCATGGCGCAGGTCAGCGCGATGCGCTCGTTCATGGTCATGTCATTGAAATAGATCGCCATCGCCAGGGCGGCAATCTGCCCCTCGCTGACGCTGTCGTTGGCGACCCCCTGAATAAAAAAGCGGATCTCGTCGGCGGAAAGCTCGCGGCCGTCGCGTTTGTTGCGAATGATCTCCTGGGGAAGAAACATTGCACACCTCTGAGGTTGATTCCGTAGTCTTGTTGGTGCAAACCGGGTGCGGGTCATGCCTCGTCATCACCGGCTTGTCGTTATCTGTTGCTCGCTCCCTTGACGACAGGATGCCGATGCCAGACCGCGTTTAACCTCGGGGGCTTGCCTTACGCCAACTCGCCGTAAACCCATCCCTGGGGGCTCGACGGCGCCATCCATGGCGCCAACGGTTGGCGTTAAGACAATTCCCCCTAGGTTTCGAGAGACCAGCGATCGAATGTCGTCAGGAGAACTCTCATCAGTAGCCGTTATTGGCTGCCGGTGCCGGCCCATGACCCAGAGTTGCCAGCAGACTGGCCAGCAGGCTCGAAGCCCCGAAGCGGAAGGTGCGCGGGCTGACCCAGTTATCCCCGAGGATAGAAGCAGCCAGATCCAGATATTCCGCCGCCTTGGCGGCATCCTTGACGCCACCGGCCGGCTTGAAGCCTACCGCCGGATTGCGCGCCAGGATCACTTCCATCATGATGCGGGCCGCCTCCAGGGTAGCGTTCACCGCCACCTTGCCGGTCGAGGTCTTGATAAAATCGGCACCGGCATCAATCGCCAGCTCCGAGGCGCGACGGATCAGGGCTTCGCTCTTGAGCTCACCGGTCTCAATAATTACCTTGAGCAGCACCTGTTCGCCACAGGCGGCCTTGCAGGCCTTGACCAGCTCGAAACCCACCTGTTCGTTACCGGCCATCAGCGCCCGATAGGGAAACACCACATCCACCTCGTCGGCACCATAGGCCACGGCGGCACGGGTCTCGGCTACGGCGATCTCGATATCATCATTGCCGTGGGGGAAGTTGGTCACGGTGGCAATCCGTACCGCCTCGGCCCCGATCTCGCGCAAGGTCTTGCGGGCAATCGGGATAAAGCGCGGGTAGATACAGACCGCAGCGGTCAGTCCGGCCGGGCTCTTGGCCTGATGGCACAGAGCAATCACCTTGGCATCGGTATCGTCATCATTCAGGGTGGTCAAATCCATCAGGTTCAGCGCGCGCTGGGCGGCTTGTTGCAAATCGCTCATCGAAAACTCCAATGCAAAATTAAAAGCTGCAGTGATAAACCCTGGTCTCGCGAGGAGGCCAAACTCGTCAACTGTCATCCCCGGTACGAACACCGGTTCATAACAGGAGCGGACTTGGTTCCGTGAAGAGCGCACGCGACCCGATCCCGGGTGACGGCTTCAATTCCATTTGACCGCAGACCCACCCTCCGGCGGGTCATGTGTGTGGAAGCGACTCCATGCCGCATTCCGTGGCGCATTTTTCAGGAAAAAAAGCGCGCCAACAACCAATAGTAGGCCTGAGCACCAAGATAAACCCCGACGATGCCCATGATACCGGACAGCACGGGCGGAGCCGGGATCGGCAGTTTCAGAAACGCAAACAATAACCCGACCGCACCACCCGCCAACAAGGAGAGCACAACTTCGTTCATCTCATACCTCTATACCCAGCATATCAATCACCCAGACTCCGGATCTGGCGACGCAAACGCTTTTCAGGAGCCTAAAACATCAACGCCACAGCATGGCTGTGGCGTGGTCCAGCCCGGTTTCCCGGGAAGTGGCTTCGTGGACAGGCTCATCCTATCCAAGCCGGAGTCAACAGACTGAGAGAGCAAACGCTTTTGCGCAAACAGCCCTGGTCGCCGCTTCATTCGGCGGTCGCGGCATCACGCGATGCTGCCATTCCGTGCGCTCCGATCGCGGAAAAACAGCGCCTCCACATTGGCCTCCAACAGTGGCATCAGCACCTCGACCGGCTGCTGGCGCAATTGCGCCAAGATCGTCAGCACCTCGGACACCCGCCAAGGCTCGTTACGCTCTCCCTGAGCCCCCGCCAGCGGCATGCTCGGGCCATCGGTCTCCAGCAGCAGCGCCTGCACCGGTAACTGGGCCACGGCACGCCGCGTCTTCTGGGCGCGCTCATAGCTGATGACGCCACCGACGCCTAAGCGAAAGCCCAGCGCCCAGAGCTGCTCTCCTTGTTGGCGCGAACCGGCAAAGCCATGCAACACCCCGCCTGCGGGCGGACGATAGCGAGCCAGCAGCGCCAGTACCTCGTTATAACAGCGGCGGCAATGCACAATCAGCGGCAGTTTGAGCTCGCAGGCCAATTGCAGATGCCGCTCGAACCAGGGCAACTGCTCGGCCAGCGGCAGGGCGATGGCGCCATCCAGCCCGCACTCCCCGATCGCCACCAGACCTTCAGGTCGCGCCGCCAGCCGGCAGGCCAACGTCTCCAGTGCCTGGGGCGACTCCTCGGCCAGAAACCAGGGATGTAAGCCGAGGGCATAAAACACACCCGGCTGCGCCGCGTGCAGTGCCACCAGTCGATCCCAGTGACGGGAAGCAATGGCCGGCACTATCCAGCGCCCGACCCCGACCGCCCGGCTTCGAGCCAAGACGGCTGGCAGATCCGCGGCAAACTCCTCCAGATCCAGGTGGACATGGCTATCCGTCAACGCATCGCTATCAGTCAACATAGGATGACTCGCAAGATAAAGAACGATCACTTTCAGGCTAATCACTCCACCGCCGCTTGTCAGCCTTAACCTCGTTCTCCCCGTGAAACATCGGGATTACTAACGACAAAAGGGCCTCCGTCACCGGAGGCCCTTGTTCGAATCCATCACTCAGAGCATCACGCCGGTCACCACGGCCGAGAGCAAGCTCACCAGGGTCGAGCCATACACCAGCTTCAGACCGAAGCGCGAGACCATGTTGCCCTTCTCTTCATTCAGCGCCTTCACGGCTCCGGCGATGATGCCGATGGAGCTGAAGTTGGCAAACGAGACCAGGAAGACCGACAACATGCCCAGAGTGCGCGGTGACAGACCGGCCGCCATCTTGCCCAGGTCCATCATGGCCACAAACTCGTTGGTCACCAACTTGGTCGCCATGATGCTGCCCGCTTGCATGGCCTCACCACCAGGGATGCCCAGTACCCAGGCAATCGGGAAGAACAGATAACCCAGCACCTGTTGGAAGCTCATGCCAAAGGCGGCATCAAACAGGTAGTTGATCATGGCGATCAGCGCGATGAAGCCGACCAGCATGGCCGCCACAATCACCGCCACCGTGAACCCGGCCATGATGTATTCGGCCAGCATCTCGAAGAAGTTCTCGCGCTTGGGAGTATGGTGCACATCCCCTTGCGCCAGTTTGGCCGCATCGGTGGCTGTGTTGTCCGGCTCGTAGGGGTTGATGATCGACAGCACGATAAAGGTACTGAACATGTTGAGCACCAGAGCCGCCACCACATAACGGGGCTCAATCATCTACATGTAGGCGCCGACGATGGACATGGAGACCGTCGACATCGCCGTGGCCGCCAGTGTGTACATCTGCTTCTGGTTGATATGGGGCAGTATGTTCTTGATGGCGATGAAGTTCTCGGATTGGCCGACAATCATCGAGCTGATGGCGTTGAATGACTCCAGCTTGCCCATGCCGTTGATCTTGGCCAGCACGGTGCCGATCCCCCGGATGATCAGCGGCAGCAGACGTATGTACTGCAGGATACCGATCAGCACCGAGATAAACACGATGGGCATCAGCACCTTGAGGAAGAAGGTGAAAGCACCCTCGTTCATCAGACCGCCGAATACGAAGTTGGTGCCTTCGGCGGCGAAATCCATCAGTTTGTTGAACGCGGCAGCAAAGCCACCGATCACCGCCAACCCAACCTGGGAGTTGAGCATGAACCAGGCCAGTGCCAGTTCGACCACCAGCAGTTGCACCACGAAGCGCAACTTGATCTTGCGCCACTCTTTGGGGTTGGCCGCCAGGGCTAGCCCCAGCACCATGATGAGCCCGAGAACAAAATGTAAATATGCCATTTCCGTAGACCTGTTTTAATAAATGGGGAGGACGGGGCTCATAGTAATTAACAGCCGAATTAAAAATTGACCAGCCATCACATTGTTTCATCATGAATCAATTATTCAGACCAGAAAAACGTTTTATTTCTAACTCTATTTTTATCCACAAATAAAATAAGGATTCATTCGATGGCTAGATGCAAAAAAACCAGTAACGGTGAAATACACCATCACCAAGTGATTGTAATTTATGTAAAACGTTTATATCAGACTCAGCGTCCGATAATAAATCATATCAAAAAGCAGAGAAAAACGATTGTATCGAAGTGTGTCGGAATTATATCCATAACAAGCAAACGTTTTTATTTACCTCCTATATTCAATAATGGGGAGGTTAAATGCGAAATAATGAATCCGTATTTATAAAAAATAATCCTCATCTCATTATTGATCGCCAATAGAGCCCGATCTCGGATACAAACAGGTCATGTCCCAATCACCTGTTGGAAATCGAGAGGGCAGGAGTCTAATGCCAGTCAGTTAGCGAAGGAGAGATAGCCTTTTGAGCCAACCGTTGGCGGCAGGGATGCCGCCATCGAGCCCCCATGGAAGGGTTTACGGCGAGTTGGCGAGAGAGGGTGTCTCTCCCGAACCTTTTAACTGACAAGCATTCGGGCTGGAGTCTGCCTTTCGTGCGGACTCCTACCTCAAGCCTGTGCAGGAGCTCTCGACCCATGACTGGAACAGAGCCATACAAAAAGGGCTGCCCGATGGCAGCCCTTGCAAGCACAGGAAGCGCTTAGTGTTCCCGGGTCTTGTGGAATACCACATCCGGATAGCGCTCCATGGTCAGGTTCAGATTGACCATGGTTGGGGCTATATAAGCCAGGTTGTCACCACCATCCAGCGCCAGATTCATAGCGCATTTGCGCTCGAACTCATCCAGCTTCTTGCCATCCTTGCATTCGACCCAACGGGCGGTACTGACGTTGATGGTTTCATACAGCGCCTCGACGCCATATTCACTCTTCAAGCGCGACACCACCACATCAAACTGCAGCACACCGACGGCACCGACGATGAGATCGTTATTCTCGATGGGACGGAATACCTGCACCGCACCCTCTTCGGAGAGCTGCACCAGCCCCTTGAGCAGTTGCTTCTGCTTGAGCGGATCCCGCAGCCGAATGCGACGGAACAGCTCAGGGGCAAAGTTCGGGATCCCGGTAAAACGGATGTCTTCACCCTGGGTGAAGGTATCGCCGATCTGGATGGTGCCATGGTTGTGCAGACCGATGATATCGCCCGGGTAAGCCTCCTCGGCCTGCTCCCGATCCCCGGCCATGAAGGTCACGGCATCGGAGATATTCACATCCTTGCCGATGCGCACATGGCGCATCTTCATGCCCTTCTCGTACTTGCCGGAGACCACGCGCATAAAGGCGATACGGTCGCGGTGCTTGGGATCCATGTTTGCCTGGATCTTGAACACGAAGCCGGAGAACTTATCCTCGCTCGCCTCGACGGTCCGCTTGTCGGTTTCCCGCGGCATGGGCGCAGGCGCCCACTCGGTGAGGCCATCGAGCATATGATCCACACCGAAGTTACCCAGCGCCGTCCCGAAGAACACTGGCGTCATCTCGCCGTTGCGGAAGGCGTCCAGATCGAACTGGTGAGAGGCGCCCTGCACCAGCTCCAGCTCCTCGCGCAGCTGATCGATCAGATCCTCGCCCACCGCCTGATCCAGCGCCGGGTTATCCAGCCCCTTGATCACGCGCTTCTCCTGGATGGTGTGCCCCTGACCGGACTGGTAGAGATAGATCTCGTCCTTATAGAGGTGATAGACCCCCTTGAACTGCTTGCCGCAGCCGATGGGCCAGGTGATGGGAGCGCACAGGATCTTGAGCTCGTTCTCGACTTCGTCCAGCACTTCCATCGGGTCGCGGACTTCGCGGTCCAGCTTGTTCATGAAGGTGAGGATCGGGGTGTCGCGCAAGCGAGTGACTTCCATCAGCTTGCGGGTACGATCTTCAACCCCCTTGGCGGCGTCGATGACCATCAGACAGCAGTCCACCGCCGTCAAGGTGCGATAGGTATCTTCGGAAAAGTCTTCGTGACCCGGGGTATCCAGCAGATTGACCAGACAGTCGTTGTAGGGGAACTGCATCACCGAGGTGGTGACCGAGATGCCCCGCTCCTTTTCCATCTCCATCCAGTCGGATTTGGCATGCTGACCCGAGCCGCGACCCTTGACGGTACCGGCGCGCTGAATAGCGTTCCCGAACAGCAGCACCTTCTCGGTGATGGTGGTCTTACCCGCATCGGGGTGGGAGATGATAGCAAAGGTCCTTCGCTTATTGATTTCATTAAGAAAATCTTGGTTTGCCATGTATAAATTCTTTTAGTTTGTACACGGATTTGTACACACTTTTGGAAGTACTCTATTTTCAGTTCTTCGCTTGTCAAATCCGTCGTGTTAATCGTAATTGGCCGCTATTTTCGCTGATCTTGACTTTATAAACAATCAATGGTTATCTAATCGGTTACCATTTACTCTCAGCGTGCGCCAATGCTCAGTTGTAGCTGTTTGCAATCGTTGCTTCTTCAGCTCATGAACAACTGTGGCTAAACCACAAATTCCTTCGCTACCAGAAATCGATGATAGCTTGTCGTACTACACCGATGATGGTGCAGTTGCCGTTGATCGGTATTGCAGGGTATTGCGGGTTCAAAGGTTTTAGGTACTTCTGTTCACCATCAATAACTAACTGCTTAAAGGTTGCTTCTTTCGAATCATCCAAACGCGCAACAACCAATGAACCTGAAGAATAAGGTAACTCAGGATCAACAACGATCACTGCCCCCTCAGGTATGGATTTTTTTCCGCTTGGATTTTCCATACTGTCGCCTTTTACGCGAAGTGCGAAACAACCCTCACGTGCTTTCCCAGTGACTTCACGCCACTCCTCAGCATCTTCATGGGCAAATCCCTCCGCTATTTCAGTCCAATCACCGGCCTGAACCCAGTTAATGAGAGGAATTCTTCCCTTAATGTCAGGCCCGACTTCTACATTACCGACCCCCAAGCCAATCTCGCCATCACCTGTGGCGAGCCAATGAGCATTCACGCGAAGCGCCTCCGCGATCTGCATGGTGTAACGAGACCTAGCCGATTTACCAGAGCAAATCTGGCTGATCGACTGCTGTTTGATACCAATGCGACGAGCCAACTCAGACTGAGTCACCCCAGTAAGCTGCAAGGCATGGTTTAGTCGTTCGGATAAAGTTTTCATAAGCCCGTATTCTACAAATAAAACTGTAGCCTTTCAACAATTTTAACTGTTGACTAATCTACAGTTTAAACTGTAACATTCAATCTTGTAACAGTTATTATTGTAACAGGAGACGGTATGGAAGTGTTCAACACGACACAAAAACATCTCCGCCGTGCCATTGACTTGGTCGGCGGGCAATCAGCATTAGCACGAGCCATCAACTCAAAACAGCAAAACGTCTGGTTTTGGTTGAATAAATCAGGGCGTGTTCCCGCTGAATTCGTTTTACCCATCGAACAAGCTACGCAAGGACAGGTAACCCGATCTCAGTTAAGACCGGACATCTATCCCGAATGCCCAAGCGAGCTGAAAGCCAGTAACCAGTAGGATTAAGGGCAAATAATGGTCAGCATTTTACTTAAACACAAAAGCGAGTTCCTCCATGCGTGACTATGGCAAGGTCTATACCCGCTTTTGGCTAAAGCAAAACGTTTTGTCCTGGAGTGACTCAGCGAAGTTGCTAGGACTGTATTTGCTTACATGCCCACATTGTAATTTGCTTGGCTGCTTTCGATTGCCGATTGGTTACGTTGCTTCTGACTTGAACTGGGAAGAGCAACAGGTTGCCAAGGCTCTAAATGAGTTAGAACAAGATCAGTTCCTCATTCGTTGCGAGGAATCCGGTTGGACTTTGATTCGGAGCTTTCTGAAGCACAACCCAATCGAAAACCCAAACCAAGGTAAGGCAGCCTTTCGGTTGTTTAAAGATGTACCTGCCGACTTCGTTGGTATGGCATCGCTTTTGAAATCTCTTTCCGCTTTTCAAGCTCGGCTACCAGAAGAATTTTCATCATTGTTTATGCCAGATGGCAACCCGGTAAGAGACTCTCAACGGTCGGATGACTCTGAGAGAAGCAATAAACCAACAGTTAAAACTGTTGACCACATACAGTTTGAAGACTTCTGGGATGTACAAATACGCAAAGAAAAAAAAGCGAAAGCCAAAGAAGAATGGCTACGCATGGGCCTCAATGAAGACCATGAACTCGCCTTGGAAGTGCTAACACGCTGGAAAGAGCAACGAGACAACCGATTGCAGTATCAAGATCGGACTAAGACCCCTATGCCACATAACTGGCTTTTAAACCGGCAATGGGAAGACGAGTACGTTCGCATTGATGAAGTACAGCAATCATCGACGAGCCTAAAGGGCAGCAATCACCAATTGAACATTGAAGAAAGCAATCGCCGCATTGCTGAAAGCTGGGCCGGACCAGGTATTCGGGAGGTTCATTCAAGTGCAGGAGGTTGATAAACGCGAGTTTGCTGAAGTTTGGGGAGCAGCTTGGGCCATGTATGGCAAAAGCGTATCACCACAATTGCTATCCATCGCATTTGAAGCCCTTCGTGCTTATAGCATTGAAGAAGTGCGAATCGGTCTGACTCGGCATATTCAATCACCGGATACAGGGCAATTTTTTCCAAAGCCCGCTGACGTCATCAAGCATATTGATGGCAACTCGGGTTCAAGAGCCATGGTTGCTTGGAACAAAGTCGACAAGGCTATTCGTCAGGTTGGCGCTTGGACATCCGTGATGTTTGACGATGCGCTTATTCACCGCGTTATTTCAGACATGGGGGGGTGGGTTGAACTCTGCAAGGTTGACGACAGGGAATACCCCTTTAAGCAAAAAGAGTTTTTAGCACGCTACCAGGCTTACTTGCTGCGGGACGAAGTGGGTGAATACCCAAGGCTATTACAAGGTATTGCAGACCATCAGAACCAGCAAAAAGGATTTGATATGCAAGCGCCGGTTGCCGTGGGCGACTGGTCAAAAGCAGCACAAGTTTATACAAGAGGCATCGCTGACTTTAGCGCAGTGCCTTTGAAAAGAATAAGCCCGAAAGCCATTCAGGCGCTTCTCGGAAATCAATTAGAGGACAAAAATGAAAACGATTAAAGCAAAAACCATTGCCCTAGTGATAGCCATGTCTGCAAGCACTTCAGTCTATGCGTTTCCGGGCTATCAGTGGGAAAAAGCAGCACAAAGCGTTGGTATTGATCCAGTCATGCTCTACGCCGTTGCCTTGGCTGAGTCGGCCTCACATCGTGGTCTCAACATGACCAGTCCATGGCCATACGCAATTCGCAATGGTTCAAATGCAACCTACGCCAAATCTAAGACAGAAGCAGAGCAACTGTTAAGCCAGGCACTGCAAGAGACTGAAAAATATCAGCTCGATATTGGCCTTATGCAAATCAATTTGCATTGGCATGGGCATCGGGTGAGCTCAGCAGCAGAACTGCTAGACCCCATCACCAACCTTACGGTCGGCTCAAGTATTTTGGCCGAAGCAATCAAGTCTTCACCAAATGATTTAGAGCTTGGCATAGGCCGCTATCACAGTTGGAACGAAGAGCGTGCACGCTGGTATGGGCAAAGAGGGCGCTGTTCCCTTTACGTGTTGTTGACTATTTTCACCCCACCCGATAACCAGGATTTTGCACTGTTGGGCTCTTG